>NZ_JBEZIH010000034.1:0-82488 GCF_040650935.1 Streptomyces sp. NPDC048565 | reverse complement strand
ATGACCGGGCGCAGCCCCGGGAGGCGGTTTCGGCCCGGATGTCCGCCCCACGGGTGACGGCGCGCCCGTACAGCCCCGCCAGCCTGGGGGTTCGCTGTGGCCACAGTGACCGCGGCGGCGGCGAGCGGGTTGCCCGGGGCGGTTCCCTCAGGTCCGGAACCGGGACGCCGGGCGCCCTCGCCACCGCACTGGCGTCGTCCGCCGCCGCGGTCTCGTCCTGCCGGTGCCGTGTGCTGCCCCGCACCGGGGTGCGCGGCACCGGCAGGGTCTTGGGGGCGGCTCAGTCCTCGCGCAGGGCGCGGACCGCCTCCTCCACGCGCCTGCCGTAGTCGGCGTCGGCCGCGTGGAAGTGGGCCAGGTTCTTCTCGATCACATCGTCACGGGTGACCTGCGAGAGGCCGCCCGCGATGTTGGCGATCAGCCGGTCCTTCTCGTCCGCCGACATCAGCCGGTAGAGGTCGCCCGCCTGGAAGAAGTCGTCGTCCTTCGTGCGGGCGGGAGCCTCGTGCGTGCCCGTCCAGCCGTGAACCGCGAGCGGGGAGGCGAGGGCGGCGCCGGTCTGCGCGGGGCCCGCGTAGGAGTTGGGCTCGTAGTTCTTGTCGTGGCGCGAGCCGTACCGGGTGGTGTGCAGACCGTCGCGGCCGTAGTTGTCGACCTCGGCCGCCTTCGGCGCGTTGACCGGCAGCTGGGTGTGGTTGATGCCCAGCCGGTAGCGCTGCGCGTCGGCGTACGCGAACAGCCGGCCCTGGAGCATCTTGTCGGGCGAAGGGCCGATACCGGGCACGAAGTTGTTCGGCGAGAACGCCGCCTGCTCCACCTCGGCGAAGACGTTGTCCGGGTTACGGTCCAGCACCAGCCGGCCCACACGCCGGAGCGGGAAGTCGGCGTGCGGCCACACCTTCGTCACGTCGAACGGGTTGAAGCGGTAGTCCGCCGCCTCGGCGGCCGGCATCAGCTGCACGTGCAGCGTCCAGGACGGGTTGACGCCGCGCTCGATGGCCTGGAGCAGGTCCGTCTGGTGCGAGCCGGCGTCCTTGCCGACCTGCTCGGCGGCCTGCTCGGCGGAGAGGGAGCGCACGCCCTGGTTGGTCCTGAAGTGGTACTTGACGAAGAAGGCCTCGCCCTGCGCGTTCGTCCACTGGTACGTGTGCGAGCCGAAGCCGTTCATGTGGCGGTAGGAGGCGGGGATCCCACGGTCACCCATCAGCCAGGTGACCTGGTGGGTTGCCTCGGGGGAGTTCGCCCAGAAGTCCCAGACGTTGTCCGGCTCCTGGCGACCCGTGAACGGGTCCCGCTTCTGGGAGTGGATGAAGTCGGGGAACTTGACCGGGTCCTTGATGAAGAAGACCGGGGTGTTGTTGCCCACCAGGTCGTAATTGCCCTCGTTCGTATAGAACTTGAGCGCGAAGCCTCGGGGGTCGCGGACGGCGTCCGCGCCGCCCAGCGAGTCGGCCACCGTCGAGAAGCGGATGAACGTCTCGGTGCGGCGGCCCACCTGGGAGAGGAAGTCGGCGCGGGTGAAGCCGCTGACGTCGTCGGTCACCTCGAAGTAGCCGTACGCGCCTGAGCCGCGGGCGTGGACGACGCGCTCCGGGATGCGCTCACGGTTGAAGCGTGCGAGCTTCTCGATCAGGTGCTGGTCCTGGACGAGGATCGGCCCGCCGGCGCCGGCCGTGGCGGAGTTCTGGTTGTCGGCGACCGGGGCGCCTGACTCGGTCGTGAGCACACGCTGGGACATGGAGGCCTTCCGTACGGGCTGCTGACGGCCTCGGGAGCGTAGATTCGCCGCGACTAAGGCGTCAACGGTTTGTTGAAATCGGAGTGTGGTGTTCCGGATCGCGGCGGCGCCTGGGCGCGACAGGACAGGTGTCAGCGCCGCCGCGACCCGGAAGTTCAGGGGGGGAGGGGGAAGGAGAGGAGGGGGTGGGGCTACGAGCCGGAGAGGCGCTCGACCGAGCGCAGCAGCGCCGAGTGGTCCAGGCCGCCATCACCCTGTGCGCGCAGCGAGGCCACCAACTGGGCCACGACCCCGCCGACGGGCAGTGCGGCGCCGACGTTGCGGGCGGCGTCCGTGACGATGCCCATGTCCTTGTGGTGCAGGTCGATCCGGAAGCCCGGAGCGAAGTCACGCTTGATGAAGTTGCCCTTCTTGCGGGTCAGGACCGTCGAGCCGGCGAGCCCGCCGTTCAGCACGTCGAGCGCGGCGGGGAGGTCGACCCCGGACTTCTCCAGGAAGACGACGGCCTCGGCACAGGCCTGGATGTTGACCGCGACGATCAGCTGGTTGGCCGCCTTCACCGTCTGGCCGGAGCCGTGCGGACCGCACAGCACGATCGTCTTCCCCAGCGCCTGGAGCAGCGGCTGCGCGGCGTCGAAGTCGCTCTGCTCGCCGCCGACCATGATGGACAGGACGGCCTCGATCGCTCCGGCCTCGCCGCCGGAGACGGGGGCGTCGAGGACGCGGATGCCCTTGTCCTTCGCGCGCGATGCGAGGCCGACGGAGGTCTGCGGGGTGATCGACGACATGTCGATCAGCAGGGCGCCCCGCCGTGCGTTCTCCAGGATGCCGTCGGGGCCGTACGCGATGGCCTCGACCTGCGGGGACGCCGGCACCATGGTGACCACGACGTCGGCGTCGCGCACCGCCTCCGCGATCGAGGCGGCACCCTTGCCGCCTGCCGCGACCAGTCGGTCGATCTTGTCCTGCTCCAGGGTGTGACCGGTCACCTGGTATCCAGCCTTGATCAGGTTCTCGGACATGGGGGAGCCCATGATGCCGAGCCCGATCCAGGCGACCTTGGGGAGGTTGGTGCTCATGAGGGTGTGCTGCCTTCCGGTAGGCGTGGGTACGGGAGGGGCCGGGTCTCAGAGGCCCCGGGCCGGGAGCCAGTCGAAGGCTTCGGTGCTCGGCCGGTCGCCGGGCTTGTACTCCAGGCCGACCCAGCCGTCGTAACCGGCCTCGGTCAGCTCGTCGAGGAGGCGCTCCAGCGGGAGTGAGCCGGTGCCGGGCGCGCCGCGCCCCGGGTTGTCGGCGATCTGGACGTGCCCGGTCTTCGCGGCGTGCGCCTTGATCACCTGGCTGAGGTCCTCGCCGTTCATCGACAGGTGGTAGAGGTCCAGCAGGAACGTGGTGTTACCGAGTCCCGTCGCCTCGTTGACACGGTCGACGACCTCGATGCCCGCCGGCGCGCTGACCAGGGGGTAGAGCGGCGACTCCGTGTCGTTGAGTGTCTCGATGAGAAGGGTCGCCCCGATCCGGTGGGCCGCGCGGGCGGCCAGGACCAGGTTCTCCAGGGCGAGTTCGTCCTGGACGGCAGGGTCCACGCCCTCGACGCGGTTGCCGTACAGCGCGTTGAGCGCCTTGCAGTCGACCGAGGCCGCGAAGTCCGCCACCACGTCGATGTTGGCGCGGAAGCGGTCGGACTCATCGCCGGGCAGCGAGAGCGCCCCGCGGTCGGGGCCGGGGAGCTCGCCGGCGTAGAAGTTGAGCCCCACCAGCTGTGTGCCCGCCTCGTCGAGCGCCTTCTTCAGGGCGTCGAGCTCGGCCTGCGCGGGGGTGGGGGTCCCGGTCCAGGGCCACCAGAGCTCGACCGCGGTGAAGCCCGCGGCGGCGGCCGCCGCGGGGCGCTCCAGGAGCGGGAGTTCGGTGAAGAGGATCGAGAGGTTCACATCGAAGCGCTGGTCCGAGTAGCCCATCATGCGCTCCTTCCGTATTGCGGAAGTTAGTTTCTGCCTAACGGAAGATTGCCCGGTGTCAGGCGAGGCTGTCAAGAGGTGACCCGGATTCCGAACACACGGGAGCGGGGCGGAGGCACCTGCGCCCTCCGCCCCGCTCCTGCTCACAACTGCCTGGTCAGACGCCCGGCACCGTGTCCTCGAAGGTCGTGCCCGCAGCCCGGTAGCCGCTCACCAGGTCCGACACCTCGGCCGGGGAGAGGACCTGGTCCTTCACATGCAGCACGTAGTCCACCTGCTGGTCGTACGAGCGGGGATCGCTGCTGCTCAGGCCCTCCAGATCGATCAGCCACTGGTTGAAGTTGATCGACATCGGCCGCTCAGGGAGGTACTGCGCGCCGTGCGTGCCGAACAGCTCACCGTCGATGTAGTACGTGATGGCGCTGTCGTCGATCGTCACCACCAGGTCGTGCCACCCGTCGTAGCTCTGCCGTGCCTCGCTGTGCTCGTTGACGACCTCCCACGGATCGGGGCGGAAGGTCTCCCAGGAGGTGGTGTAGAGGGTGTTCCCCGACTCGCCCCAGCCGCCGTTGGGCAGGTACTCGAAGTCGTACTCGGAGTAGTCGTCCGCCATCGGCTCCTTGAGGTCGTTGATGGTGAAGAAGGTCTGGACGAGGTGGTCCCCGTCGGGCCCCGAGGTCGGCGCGTCGCTGAACTTCACCCGCGCCGCATAGGTGCCGTTGCGGAACTTCATGGACTGCGTGAGGATCTCCGTCTGCACCGTCGATTCCCCGGTGCCCGCCGTCGAGGTCTCCAAATTCATCACCGAGTCGCCGCCCTGGCCGCTGAAGGTGACGTTCTCCGGCGCCCAGGAGGCACCCGGCACCCCGGGGCCGCCGGAGTTCGAGCGGATGCTCCAGCCGTTCGCCGTGATCTGCGGGTCCGTGTGACCGGTGTAGTCGAAGTCGTCGAACAGTGTGGGCCCTTCGGCCGTCGCCGCACCCGCGGTCGAGGGCAGGGCGACGAGGGCCGTGCAGCCCAGGGCCAGGATGACGGCGGCCGCCGTCGCGCCGATACGGGTCCTGCGGAATGTCTTCATGCCGGTGTTCCTCTCCGGAACGGTGGGGGATGGGGAACGGTGGGGGTGGGTTACAGAGGTGGGCGCGCTGTACCTGCGGGCGCGGTCGCGAGGGATCGCGTGGTGAGAGGCGGGGTCCTTGCGGTAGATCACGACGCGGTTGGCCGCGTGGCGCGGAATGCCGTACGCGGAATGCCGTACTGCTTCCCCTCGTACGAGCCAGGCTCGGACAGGCCGTCGAGAGCCGGTCATCGCCGTCCAGCTCGTCCTTCCTGTCGCTGAGGTCCCGCAGGCCGCCGCTCCCGGCGCACTGCGCCACCTGCGTGTCGCCCGCCAGGGCGGCGGTGATCTTCTCGCCGATGTCGTCCCACTCCTGGATCCGGATCCTGACGTCGATGTCCGGGTGTGCGGCCTCGAAACCACCTGACCAGTGAAGCCCACTGGACAGCTCACCTCTTGATGGTGGATGAAGGTGGCATAGACCAATGAGGTCGTCAACCCCTTGAGAATGAAGGTGATTTGGGGAAACTGATGGCGTATCACCCGCTGGCTCTGTCCGTGGGGGTGACTAGACTCTTCTGACCAGTGGTCATGGCTCGCCCAACTGGTAAGGGGAGCGGGGCGCGCGAAGGGGGACGGATGGAAGCCGACGCACCGGGGACGGGGACGGTACTCAAACGGGAACGGGCGCGTGACGCGGTCCTCGAACTGATCGAGAGCCGCAGTCCCGGTGACGCCATCCCGTCCGAGCGGGCCCTCTGTGCCCGGCTCGGCGTGTCCCGGCCCACCCTGCGGGCGGCCGTCGACGAACTGGTGGCCGCCGGACTGCTCGTCCGCGAGCACGGGCGCGGGATGTTCGTGGCACCGGCGAAGATCACCCAGGAGCTGGTCTCCGCCGACCTCGCCATGAGCGTGCCGCAGGCGGCCGGAGCCTGGACGAGCAGGCTGCTGGAGTTCACGACCCTCCAGGCCGGCGCCAGGGTGGGACGCAAGCTGCGGATGTCGCCCGCCGGCGAGATCGTGTACGTCGCACGGCTGCGGCTGGTCGACGGCGCCCCCATGGCCATCGAGCACCTGCACATCAGGGCGGCGCTGGTGCCCGGCCTCTCGGCGCGGGAGCTGGAGGACGGCGATCTCTACGAACACCTCCGCCACACCCACGCGGTGCATGTCCGCGAGGCGGTCCAGGCCATCGAACCCACCGTCGTCACACGGGCCGAGGCCCAGCTCCTGGAGGTCCCCGAGCTCTCACCCGCCCTGCTCTTCGAGCGCCTGACCTCGGACACCACCGGGCAGCCCGTGGAGTACGTCCACTCGCTCTACCGGGGCGACCGCTACCGGATCGTCTCCCGACTGGCGCTCGGCCCGGCCGCCGCCGGCGCCTCACCGGCCAGGGACGGGCACCACCCCGGGATCCCGCCCGGAGACTTCCCGCAGGGCGACCCGATCGCGTCGTCCACCCGGGGGGACATCCAGGCCGGGCCGTGAGGCCGGAGCCACGGGGGCGGCGGCGCACCCGCGGCCCACCGTGCCCGTGGCCACCGCGCCGGGACCCTCCGGGCCCCCCGGATCCGTGCCTTAGGGTCGGGGCGAGCCGTGCGAGCCGACCGACGCGGCGGGACATGAGGGAGGCACCGTGCGCTTGAGGGTGGAATTCACCACCGAGCCCTTCGATCTCGACGAGGCACCCGCCCATGCGGTGGTGGCCCGCGAGGTCATCCGGACCGCGGACCTGGACGCCGTGGACGTGGGGCCCTTCGGGAACACCGCCGAGGGGGGCGCGGACGAGGTCCTCACCGCCGTGGACTCCCTGCTGCGCAGGACGCTGGCCTCGGGTGCCACCCGGGTCTCCCTCCAGCTCAACGTGATCGGGGAGGACATCCCGTGACCGGACCGGCAGATCACCCGCTGGTCAGAGCGGTGAAGCCGCTCGTCGACGCGATGGGGGCCGAGCTGCTCGCCCCGGAGCAGGCCACCACCGAGGACGTGGTCCTCGCGTGGGAGGGTGCCGACGTCATAGCCGTACGGCTCCCGCAGCTCTCCGAATCGCTGGACCACATCCTGGCCGCGCTGGAGCGGCGGTACGGAATGCCCCTGGCGGGCCTGGACCGTAAGGCCAAGCAGGGCGTGGTGCGCACCCTTGAGGCACGCGGCGCCTTCTCCGTACGGCACGGTGTGGAGACCGTGGCCGGCGCGCTCGGCGTCAGCCGCTTCACCGTCTACAACTATCTCAACCGGGACAACGCCGCCAAGGGTGAGTAGCGGCAATCTGTTCGCGGAATTTCAACAAACTGTTGACGTGATGTTGCGAAGGGCGTTAGCTGTCCGCAGCCCGACAACGCACAGCGAAAAAAGCCACGGAGGCTCCCGTGACTACGAGCTCCACACCGGGCCTCGCCCGGTTCAACACCCTGGCGACCGGAGAGGCCGCGGCCGCGCTGCACGAGGTGTGTGCCAGTGCGGCATGGGGAAGCTCCGTCCTCGCCCAGCGGCCGTACGCCGACACGGAAACCCTGTTCTCCGCGAGCGACTCCGCCATGGCGGAGCTCTCCGCGGAGGACCTGGCCGAGGCCATGGCCGGCCACCCGCCGATCGGGCGCCCCGCACCGGGGGACCCGGCCTCCGCCCGTGAGCAGCGGGGGATGGCCGGCGCGTCCGATGAGCTCAGGGCGGAGATGCTCGAACTCAACCTGGCCTACCAGGAACGGTTCGGACATGTCTTCCTGATCTGCGCCACCGGAGCCACCGGTGAACAGATGCGCGACGCGGTGAAGGCCCGGATCGGCAACTCGCCCGAGCAGGAACGCGAGATCGTCCGAACCGAGCTGGGCAAGATCAACCGCATCCGGCTGACCCGCCTCGTAGAGGACTCCTGAGAACTCGTACCACCAGCAGAGAACAAGGAGCGTGACGGTCTTGAGCACCGACACCACCGCATCGGTGTCCACCCACATCCTGGACACCAGCATCGGCCGTCCCGCGGAAGCCGTCACCGTCTCCCTGGCCGCCCGCAGCGGCGTCGACACGCAGTACGTGGCGCTCGGCGGATCCGCGACCGACGCGGACGGGCGCTGCAAGGACCTGCCGGCCCTGCCGGAGGGAACCACCCATGTACGGCTCGTCTTCGACACCGAGTCGTACTTCACCGCGAAGAAGCAAGCCGAGGCGCAGCAGGACGCCCCCCGCGTAAGGGACAGCGGCGCGTTCTTCCCGGAGGTGGCGATCGCGTTCGCCGTCGCCCCGGGCGAGCACTTTCACGTACCGCTGCTGCTCAACCCGTTCGGCTACTCCGTTTACCGAGGGAGCTAGCAGACAATGCCCACGATTCTCGGCCAGAACCAGTACGGCAAAGCAGAGAACCGCGTCGTCAAGATCGTGCGGGACGGCGACACCCACCACATCAAGGACCTCAACGTCTCGGTCGCCCTCTCCGGCGACATGGACGACGTCCACTACTCGGGCTCCAACGCCAACGTCCTGCCGACGGACACCACCAAGAACACGGTGTTCGCCTTCGCCAAGGAACACGGCATCGAGTCCGCCGAGCAGTTCGGCATCCACCTCGCCCGGCACTTCGTGACCTCGCAGGAGCCGATCGAGGTGGCCCGGATCAGGATCGAGGAGTACGCCTGGGAGCGCATCGCGACCTCAGACGGCAACTCCAGGTTCATCGGCGCCGACGAGGTCAAGCACTCCTTCGTCCGCAAGGGCCAGGAGACACGCACCACCCAGATCACCTTCGACGGCGAGAAGTGGGAGGTCATCTCCGGCCTCAAGGACCTCACCGTCATGAACTCCACCAACTCGGAGTTCTGGGGCTACGTCAAGGACAAGTACACGACGCTGAAGGAGGCGTACGACCGCATCCTCGCGACCGATGTCTCCGCCCGGTGGCGGTACAACTGGACCAGCGACGAGGAGCGCATGCCGAACTGGGAGAAGTCCTACGAGCAGACGCGCAAGCACATGCTCCAGGCCTTCGCGGAGACGTACTCCCTCTCGCTCCAGCAGACCCTCTACCAGATGGGTTCGCGCATCATCGACAACCGCAGCGAGATCGACGAGATCCGTTTCTCGCTGCCGAACAACCATCACTTCCTGGTGGATCTGGAGCCCTTCGGCCTCAAGAACGACAATGAGGTCTACTTCGCCGCCGACCGCCCGTACGGCCTCATCGAGGCGACGGTGCTCCGGGACGGCGTCGAGCCGAAGATCCCGGTCGACATGACCAACCTCTGACGCGGTGCTGAACCGGCCTCCGCCCCGCCGCGGGCATCATCTCGGCACCCACAGCCGTAGCGCTGTGGCACTCAAATCCTCCTAGGGTCCTGCCGTGCCCACATCGCCAGCCACAGAAGAGGGAAGCACCATGGCAGCTCCGGCAGACCCACAGCGCATCGTCATCGAGAACTGTTCGATCGCCACCGTCGACGCCCATGACACCGAATACGCCTCCGGGCACGTCGTCGTGGCGGGCAACCGCATCGAGTCCGTCGGCGCCGGCCAGGCGCCGCGGAACCTCGGGGGAGTGGTACGGCGCGTCGACGGCACCGGCCACCTCGTCACCCCGGGCCTGATCAACACCCACCACCACTTCTACCAGTGGATCACCCGGGGCCTGGCGACCGACCACAACCTCTTCGACTGGCTGGTCGCGCTGTACCCGACCTGGGCGCGTCTGGACGAGCCGATGGCCCGCGCGGCCGCGCAGGGCTCGCTGGCGATGATGGCCCGCGGCGGTGTCACCACGGCCATGGACCACCATTACGTCTATCCCCGTGGCTCCGGCGATCTGTCCGGCGCGATCATCGGGGCGGCCCGGGACATGGGCGTACGCTTCACCCTCGCGCGTGGCTCCATGGACCGCAGCGAGAAGGACGGCGGACTGCCGCCGGACTTCGCCGTGGAAACCCTTGACGGAGCGCTCGCCGCCACCGAGGCCACCATCGACGCACACCACGACAGCTCCTTCGACGCGATGACACAGATCGCGGTCGCGCCCTGCTCACCCTTCTCCGTCTCCACCGAACTGATGCGTCAGGGCGCCGAGTTGGCCCGGCGGCGCGGCGTGCGCCTGCACACCCACGGCTCGGAGACCGTCGAGGAGGAGCAGTTCTGCAAGGAGCTGTTCGGGATGGGGCCGACGGACTACTTCGAGTCGACAGGCTGGCTCGGCGACGACGTGTGGATGGCGCACTGCGTCCATATGAACGACTCCGACATCGCCGCGTTCGCCCGCACGGGCACCGGCGTCGCGCACTGCCCGTCCTCCAACGCCCGCCTCGCCGCGGGCATCGCCCGCGTCCCCGACATGCTCGCCGCCGGTGTCCCGGTCGGGCTCGGCGTCGACGGCACCGCGTCCAACGAGTCCGGCGAACTCCACACCGAACTGCGCAACGCCCTCCTGATCAACCGTCTGGGCGCCCACCGCGAGAAGGCACTCGACGCCCGCCAGGCGCTCCGCCTGGGTACCCATGGCGGCGCGAGGGTCATCGGCCGTGCCGACGAGATCGGCTCCCTGGAACCCGGCAAGCTCGCCGATCTCGTGCTGTGGAAGCTCGACACCCTCGCCCACGCCTCCATCGCCGACCCCGTGACCGCGCTGGTCTTCGGCGCCGCCGCCCCCGTCACCCTCTCCCTCGTCAACGGCAGGGCCGTCGTCGAGGACAACCACCTCACCACCGTGGACGAGGACGCCATCGCCCGCGCGACCCGCGACGAGGCCGGGCGCCTGGCCCGGATCGCCGCCGGAGCCTGATGCTCCGTACCCCCTGACAGGCCGGCCGAGGGGGACGGCCCTCGGCCGGCCGCCGCGTACCCCTAGGGCGCTACTTTCGAAACACGCCCTAGGGTTCACGGCAGCCTGTGCGGGGCGCGTACGTCCGTACGTGCCCCGCACAGGTGAGCTCGAAGCTGCCCGCACCAGCTGCACGACCTGCATGAACGCACCACTCAGCACCACCTCCCTGACACCCACGTCACTCGACGTGCACCCGACCGGAGGAAGCCGTGGCAGCTACGCCCAGGTTTCGCAAGAACGCAGTCGACGCAAGCGCGGCAGAAGCAGGAACATCCGGAGAGCCGGGTGGTGGCACCCACCCGGTCGACGAGACACTTCCTCCCCTGAGGATGTTCACCAGCGGCCTCCAGCACGTGGCCGCGATGTACGCGGGTGTGGTGGCCCCGCCCATGATCGTGGGGCCCGCCGTGGGCCTCGGTGTGAAGGAGACCGCCTTCCTCATGGGGGCGAGCCTCTTCACCGCGGGGATAGCCACCCTGCTCCAGACCCTCGGCTTCTGGCGCATCGGCGCCAGGCTGCCGTTCGTCAACGGCGTCTCGTTCGCCGGGGTCACCCCGATGATCGCGATCGGCAAGGACCGCGGACACGACGGCATCGCCGTCATCTTCGGCGCGATCATCGTCGCCGGTCTCCTCGGCTTCGTCCTCGCCCCGTACTTCTGCAAACTGGTGCGGTTCTTCCCACCCGTCGTCACCGGCACCGTGATCACCCTGATCGGTGTCTCGCTGCTACCGGTCGCCTTCAACTGGTCGCAGGGCGGCAACGAGACCGCCGGCGACTACGGTTCGACGACGAACATCCTGATGGCCGCCGTCACCCTCGTGATCGTGCTCGCCCTGCGCAAACTGCTACGGGGCTTCCTCCAGCAGATCGCGATCCTGCTCGGCCTGGTCGTCGGCACCCTCATCGCGATCCCCGCCGGCATCACCGACTTCGGGGCACTGGGCGACGCCGACGTGGTCGGTTTCCCGACGCCGTTCCACTTCGGCGCACCGCAGTTCGAGATCGCCGCCATCATCTCGATGTGCATCGTGATGTTGGTCTGTATGACCGAGTCCACCGCCGACATGCTGGCCCTCGGCAAGATCGTCGGGCGCCCGGCGGACGAGCGGACCATCGAGGGCGGACTGCGCGCCGACACACTCGGCAGTGCCATCAGCCCGCTCTTCAACGGCTTCATGTGCAGCGCGTTCGCCCAGAACATCGGTCTTGTCGCCATGACCAAGGTCCGCAGCCGGTTCGTCGTCGCCGCGGGCGGAGTCATCCTGGTGTTGCTCGGCCTCGTCCCCGTGGCCGCGTCCGTCATCGCCCTCGTGCCGCTCCCGGTCCTCGGCGGCGCCGGCATCGTGCTCTTCGGGTCGGTCGCCGCGAGCGGTATCCAGACGCTGGCCGCCGCGGCCCTGGAGAAGGGCGAGAACGCCCTGATCGTCGCGGCGGCCGTGGGTATCGGCCTCATCCCGATCGCCGCGCCGGACTTCTACCACGCCTTCCCCGACGACCTGCTGGTCGTCCTGGACTCGGGCATCTCGACCGGCTGCGTGGTGGCGATCGTGCTGAACCTGGCCTTCAACCACTGGGGCCGTACGCCGGACACCGGTCCTGACGGGGAAGCCGTGGAAGGCGAGCCGCAGGAGGACTCGCGGGCGCTGCCCGTCGCCCACTGACCCATGCGCGTACGGGCGTCCGGTCGAGGGCGCCCGTACGCACACCTGCGTACGGGTGGTGTCAGCCGATGTGGAAACTCTGGCCGTACACCTGCCAGTCCAGCGGCGGATCCAGATTCAGATTGCCGTCCCGCAGGAACACCCGCTGTGCCGTGTCCACCCGGCTGGTGTCCGAGTGGGCCTCTTCCTGCTCCATCGCCCAGACCCGTGCGTCGAGGAACGCGTCGATGTAGGCCGTCTCGTCACCGCCCTGCGAGGGCGGGCCCGCCTCGGCCAGCGCCCGCTGCCGGATCGCGCCGAAGCTCGTGCTGTCGCCGCCGCCGCCGTGCATCACGATGGCGTCGTAGTACGCGAACTGGCCGAGTGTGCCGAGTCCGTCGTCCTTGCCCTGGCGGACCGCCGGGTCGAAGTACACCCGGTCGCGCTCGTCCTGCTGCGCCTGCTGGAACCCGGGGTCGGAAGCGGCCTCGGCCCAGTGACCGGTGAAGCCGGGGTCCAGGCCCTCGTGCGAATCGGTGCCGTCCACCGCTCGCAGGGCGGGCAGGTACGCCGCCAGGACGTTGCCCGGCTGCCGCTCGGTGTACAGCTCCACCAGGGCGAGCATGTCCCCGGTGCCGGAGCAGAATCCGATGATGCCGGCGGTGTAGCCGCGGCCGTCGCCGATGTCCTCGATGTAGCCGTACTGGGACTTCCAGTCCTGCGTGGAGTTCTCCGCGCTGGAGACCAGCTGCATCGCGATGTCCTTCTTCGCGGGATCGTCGAGACCGGTCGCGGCTGCCTCCAGGTGTGCGGCCGGCGGCGTGGGGGCGCCGGCGTGTGCGGTGGCCGGAATCGCCGTGAACGCCAGCCCGATGGCCAACGCGGCGACTTGGACGGTACGGATGAGTCGGGTGGTGCGACGTGAGGTGCTGTTGTGGGGGTAAGGCACCGGTCCTCCCAGGGGAGTTCGTCGTTCCGATGTTCTGTTAGGAAGCTTTCCTATCAGAGTTCGGGACGGCCGGTAACCCCTTGGAAGCCGGTTGCGCGAAGGCCGTTCAGTCCCCGGTGATGCGGAAGCTCTCCCCGTAGACCTTCCACGCCAGCGGGGTCTCCAGCTGAAGCTTCCCCTCGCGTACGAAGACGCGTTGGGCGGTTTCCACCCGGCTGGTGTCGCTGTGCGAGGGCTCCTCGTGGAGCGCGGCCACCCGGGCGTCCAGGAAGGCGTTCAGATACGTCTCCTCGTCGCCGCCGTCGGACGGCGGATCGGCCTCCGCGACGGCGTCGGCGCGTATGGTCCTGAAGCCGACCGTGCCCTCGGCGTCGGCGTACCCGTGCATCACGTACGCGTCGTAGTAGATGAACTGCCCCAGGGCGCTGAGCCCGTCGGCCTCGGCGCGCTCGACCGCCGGATCGAAGTACTCGCTGTCGCGCTCCGCGTCCTGCGCCGCCCTGAGGTCCGGGTCCTTCGACGCCTTCGCCCAGGCATCGGTGAAGGCGTCGCCGAGCCCCTCGTGCGAGTCGCTGCCGTTCACCGCGCGCAGCGCCGGCAGGAATGCCGCGAGCGCGTTCTCCGGGTTCTTGTCCGTGTAGCGCTCGACGACCTCCAGCAGGTCGCCGGTGCCGGAGCAGAATCCGATGATGCCGGCGGTGTAGCCGCGGCCGTCGCCGATGTCCTCGATGTAGCCGTACTGGGACTTCCAGTCGAGCGTGGAGTTCTCCGCGCTGGAGACCAGTCGCATCGCGATGTCCTTCTTCGCGGGGTCGCCGAGCCCCTTCTCGGGTCCGGCCCCGGACCCGGAGCAGCCGGTCAGGGCGAGCGCCGCGAGGGCGGCGAGGGCGAGACGTGTGTGCTTCACGCGTCAAGCGTGCCAGGTCGGGGGGCGGCGCCGACGTGGGTGTGGCGCCTGTAGCGTGCTCATCATGGAAGATCAGTCTGTTGTGGATGTCGGCGATGTACGGCTGGCGTACCGGACCTGGGGAGACCCCTTCGGTTCGCCCGTCGTCCTCCTGCACGGCCTCGGCGGCTCGTCCCGGAGCTGGGAGGCGGTGGGCGCCCTGCTCGGCGAGGAGTGGCGGGTGTACGCCATCGACATGCGCGGGCACGGCGAGAGCGACTGGCCCGACGAGTACGCCTTCGAGCAGATGCGGGACGACGTCCTGGAGTTCCTCGACGCCTGCGAGCTCGACCGGGTCGGCCTCGTCGGCCACTCGATGGGCGGAGTGGTCGCCTATCTGCTCGCCGAGGAGCACGCGGACCGGGTGGAACGCCTGGTCCTGGTCGAGACCCCGCCGCCGTTCCCCGGGCAGCTGGTGGCCGACGGCCACCCCGCAGGACCGGTGGACTACGACGAGAACGCCGTGCCCGCCGTCCGGGCCCAGGTCGCCGACCCCGACCCCGGCTGGGAGCAGGAGCTCGGGCAGATCGTCGCGCCGACGCTGATGATCGCGGGGGGGCCGGAGAGCAGCATGCCGCAGGCGCGGCTGGCGGACATGGCCTCGCTGATCCCCGACTGCCGGCTGCTCACCCTGGGCGGCGGCCACCACCCGCACCAGAAGCACGCGGACCAGGTGGCCCAGCAGATCACCGAGTTCTTCACCAGCTGAGCGCGCCCGGCCTCCCGGGTGGCGGCGGGTCGCGCTGCCGTCAGTCGCCCGGTCGCCAGTCGGGCCGGCGCCCGCTGAGCGCGATCACCCGGTCGACCAGTGGTGCGTCGGCCAGGACAGGCACCGGCGGGCCGAAGATCGCTTCGGGCCCGGAGGGGTCGTCGTCGTCCCCGGGCGTCAGCATCGCCTCGGACGCGTGCAGACTCTCCTCGTCCGCCCGGAACTCCTGCCCCGTCGCCCTGGCCAGGTCCCAGCCGTGCACGACCAGCTCGTTCCGTGCGACCATCCCCGCGACCCTGCCGGGCAGATCGATGCCCCCGGCCCGGGTCATGCCCTCCAGCGCGGCCGGGGAGCGCCAGGCCTCGACCAGCTCGTCCAGCAGGGGGCCGAGCGTCGTGCGCCAGTCGTCGGGCAGCACCGGCAGGGCCGAGTCCGGAGGGGTGTCGGTCGTCGGGCCGGTCCTCTTGCGCGCCGCGTCACGGAAGGCGGCGGTCAGTCCCAGTACATGCCCGAGCAGCTCGCGTACCGCGTAGTCGGGACAGGGGGTCGGGCCGTCCAGCTGCCGGTCGTCGATGGAGCCGGCCAGTTCGAGGATCTGCCGCGCCGGCGGTCCGAGATCGACGCCGGATGGGGTTCCGTCAGCGGTTCTGTCGTTCGTTTCCATGTCTTTGTGACCGCTTCCGCGCCCGGAACTCATCGCGACATCGCGAACCCTTCGATCCGTCCCCTTGCCGGCGACCCCACCCGCATGGCATATAGATCTGGACCATTGCCGTCGGATGGAAGGCATCACCGCGCAACGCCCCCGCGCACGCACCGCGTTGACCTGTTCCGCCGCGCTGCTCCTCGCCGCGCTCACCGCCTGCGGCGGACGGTGTGCTGAGGAGCCTCAGTCTCAGCGGCACCGAGGGCGACCCCGTCCGCGGGGCATCCGTGACTCCGTGGAGGACTGTGCGGGAGCGGCGACCGCACCCGAATCGCACGCCAGTACGCTGATGGCCTGAGGTCGCGCACGGGTGGCCCCAGCGGTGAAACCCCCTGTCCACGACGCGCCGCGGTGCGCGGGACACGGCCGGGATCGCCGACGCACGGTGGGGGAGAAGCATGGGCGCGCCGAACGACCCGACGGACGGTACCCGGGGGCCGACGGGCGGGGGACCGGCCGAGGAGACGATGGCTCTGCGCGTCGCCCCCGACGACACGATGCGACTGCGTCTCGCCCCCGAGGACACGATGGTCCTGCGCCTCCCGGCCGGCGGCGTGCCCGCTCCCGCTCCCGCCCCCGCCTCGGAGGCCCCGGCGAAGCCGTCCGGGGGGCCCAGGAGCCTGCTCAAGTCCAGTGCCGTGATGGCGGCCGGCACGATCGTCTCCCGCATCACCGGCTTCCTGCGCACCCTCGTCATGGCGGCGGCGATCGGTGTGGGAACGCTCAACGACTCCTACCAGGTGGCCAACGTGCTGCCCACGATGATCTACGTCCTGGTCGGCGGCGGGGCGCTCAACGCCGTCTTCGTCCCCCAGCTCGTGCGGGCCATGAAGAAGGACGACGACGGGGGAGAGGCCTACGCCAACCGGCTGCTGACCCTGGTGATGGTCGCCCTGGCGGGCGTCACGGTCGTCTGTGTGCTCGCCGCCCCGCTGCTGGTGCACATGATGTCCCCGGACATCGCCTCCGACCCGCAGCGCATGGCGGTCACGGTGGCCTTCGCCCGGTACTGCCTGCCCACCCTGTTCTTCATGGGCGCCCATGTGGTCCTCGGCCAGATCCTCAACGCCCGCGAACGCTTCGGCGCGATGATGTGGACGCCGGTGCTCAACAACCTCGTGATCATCGCCTCGTTCGGCGGTTTCGTCTGGGCCTTCGGCAGCTTCACCGAATCCTCGGTCAGCCCCGCGACCGTCACCCCCGAGGGCGTACGGCTTCTGGGGCTCGGCACCCTGCTGGGACTCACCGTGCAGGCGCTGGCCATGCTGCCGTACCTGCGCGATGCGGGCTTCCGGCTGCGTCCGCGGTTCGACTTCAGGGGCCATGGCCTCGGCAAGGCCATGGGCCTGGCCAAGTGGACGCTTCTCTTCGTGCTCGTCAACCAGCTCGGCATGATCGTCGTGACCCAGCTGGCCACCGAGGCCGGCTCACTCGCCGAGGACGCGGGGCACACGGGCTCGGGGATCACGGCCTACAACTACGCGCTGCTGCTCTGGCAGATGCCGCAGGCCATCATCACCGTCTCGGTGATGACCGCGGCCCTGCCCCGGATCTCCCGCGCCGCCCAGGACGACGACAAGGCGGCGATCAGGGAGGACATCTCGTACGGCCTGAGAACCTCGGCCGTCGCCATCGTGCCCTGCGCGTTCGCGTTCCTTGCCCTGGGCGTCCCCATGGCCACCCTGCTCTACGCGGGCTCCGGCGCCGAGGGGGCCCGCGGCATCGGGTTCGTCCTGATGGCCTTCGGCCTGGGGCTCATCCCCTACTCCGTCCAGTACGTCGTCCTGCGTGGCTTCTACGCCTACGAGGACACCCGCACCCCCTTCTACAACACCGTGGTCGTCGCCCTGGTCAACGCCGCAGGATCCGCGCTGTGCTTCGTCGTCCTCAGCCCCCGCTGGGCGGTCGCCGGCATGGCCGCCTCGTACGGCCTCGCCTACGGGGTCGGGGTCGGCATCGCCTGGCGCCGCCTGCGCAAGCGGCTCGGCGGCGACCTGGACGGCCGCCGCGTCCTCGGCACCTACGCCCGTCTGGTCGCGGCTGCCGTGCCCGCCGCAGCGGCCGGCGGCGGCGTGGCGTACGCGGTGACCACGACCCTCGGCAGCGGCGCCGCGGGCTCACTCGCGTCCCTGCTGGCGGGCGGCCTCGTCCTGCTCGGCGTCTTCCTGGCCGTCGCCCACTTCCTGCGCCTCCCGGAGGTCAGCGCCCTGACCGCGATGGTGCGGGGCCGCATCGGGCGCTGAACACGCTGCGGAGTTCCCTGCTGCTCCTGACCCTGGGTGACGGGGTCAGGGCCGATTTTCGCTGATGGGCATCCGTCCCCCACAATCAGAAAGCGATCTTCCCCTCGTGAGGCCACGGGCCCAGTCATGCCCGCTTCAGGCCGTCACCGCCGCACAGCCCGCAGGACCGGGCGAGGCAGGCACGGGGGCGGTCGCCATCGGAAGCACGCAGGAACGATCTCGGTCGAGGAGGCACGTAGTTGCAAGGAAGGCTGGCCATGACGGTGGATGCGCGCGGCGAAGTCGAGGAGTTCATCCTGGGGGATCGGTTCTCCTGCCTGGCGGGCAGGTCCGCCTGGCGACGCGGCGGTATCGCCCATCGGCACTACGACCTCCTCGGGGGTGAGGAGTCCGCCCGGCTGATGGCGTACGACCTTGCCGAGTTCGTGGAATCGGCGGACTGGAGCGCCCGGACGTTCAGCAGTTTCGTCGCGACCTTCGAGCAGCCTCGCGGAGTGGACGAGCTGCGGTTCGAGGAACTCCTCTGGCAACAACTGCAGTTGCTGCACGAACAGGACGCGCGAACACACCGATGGGCCGACGGCTACTCCTCGGACGCCGGGTCGGGGGAGTTCGCGTACAGCGTCGCAGGCCACCCCTTCTTCGTGATAGGTCTGCACGAGACCCACCGCAGGTGGGGCCGGCGGCCACCGTTCCCGATGCTGGCCTTCAACTCGCACGAGCAGTTCGACCGGATCAAGGGCGTCGGGATGTGGGACCGGCTGGCGGACAAGATCCGTAAGCAGGACATCAAACTGCAGGGTGACATCAACCCCAACCTGCACGAGCACGAAGAGCTCTCCGAAGCCCGCCGCTACTCCGGCCGCCCCAAGCCGGCCGACTGGGAGTGCCCCTTCGCCGCCCGCGCGCCGGAGGCGCAACAGCAGGAGCGGGAGCTGACGGTCTCGCGCTCGGGCGCCTGAGGGACAGCGGGACGCAGCCCCGGCCCCGTGCGCTCGCGCAGTGTGTGACCGTCCGGACTGTGCGAGCGCACTCGGTGAGCGGACGAGCGGTGTGCCAAGCACGGGCTCGCGGACCCGCGGCCGAGTAGCGGAGGAGCAGTGGGGCGGGCCGGGTTGGCTCCAGGTCCGCCCCACACCACACCGCCGTACGTGCTCAGCGCTGCGCGGCGAAGTCTACGAATGTGGTCCAGCCTCCAGGTGCGAAGGCCAGCGCGGGGCCCGTCCTGGCCTTGGAATCCCGGACATGGACGATGCTGGGCGAGGTGGCCACCTCGATGCACTGCCCGCCCTCGCCGCTGCTGTAACTGCTCTTGTGCCAAGCGGAATCGGGCAGAGGGGGCACAGGTTCCTCGACGTTCATGTCTCTCCCAGCAGCTTCTCTACGAGGTTCAGCGATTCACGCGGTGTGAGCGCTTGGGCTCTGAGGAGACCGTACTGTTCGTCGAACTCTCGGACCACCCTTCGCTCTGTGTAGAGGCGGCTGTCCTTGTGTACCTCCACGTAGGCGATCCTGCGCTCTTCCTTGGTCTCGATCAAGGTGAAGGCTCCAGCCATTCCCGTACTCATGTTCCGCCTGCTGTCGCTGCTCATCCATGTCACACGCCTCCCGTTACCGTCCCGCGTCGCCACGCCCACTCCCACACCCGTGGATCGGCCAACTCCGCCCACCCGGGCCGGTCACGCACCGTCTTGCGTACAGCCCGCACGCGGACGCGTACAACATGGACTCACCGGCGCGTCCCTCCTGGTCAACGGTATGCACGCGCCGAGGTCGTCTGCCGGCTGAAGTGAGCAGTTCCCCCGGACGTGCTCACCAGGTTGACGCCCGGCGGGGAGCGTGAGGAGTGAATGACTCGACCTGTCCCTCGACAAGCATGTAATCCGGTCCATCCAGGGCGGGTTGCACATTCAACGACCAGCCGCCGTCGGCTCGAAGCAATGCCTGGTCCAGCTCGGATCCTGACGGCTGTCCGGCTCTCCATTCGTTGCCGACGCCGCAGCTGACACCGACCCGGAGGTCGCATATGCGCCAACGTCCACCCTGCACCGCTCCTGGAGCTGACTAGGGTGATCGTTCCTGGCGGACCGG
The DNA here is from genome assembly GCF_040650935.1 of Streptomyces sp. NPDC048565. NCBI lineage: Bacteria > Bacillati > Actinomycetota > Actinomycetes > Kitasatosporales > Streptomycetaceae > Streptomyces > Streptomyces sp. NPDC048565. The sequence continues at coordinate 62,648 of NZ_JBEZIH010000034.1, read as the reverse complement.
AACGAGGGGGCGGGCCGTATGGCGGCGAGTGGTGAGCGGCGGCGGAGGGCGGACATCGTGCGCTACTGGCGCGCGGTGGAGATGTTCAGCCCGCAGAAGGTGGAGAAGACCTCGCCGCCGAAAGGCGTGTACCCCGTGGAATCCGGGCGCCCGCTGCCGTGGGAGGACGGGCATCCTGTACGGCGGCGGAGCCCGGGCCGGAACATGGTCAGGCAGCACACCGTCTACTGCGGGGTATACCCGGTCGCCTCCGTCCGCGACGTCCTGCTCGATGTCTTCGGTGGCAGCGAGGAGGACCACGACGGCCGAGTGGACGGTGACAGTGCTCTACTTGCCTTCGAGGTCACGGACGATGGGCTGCTGGTCCAGGACTCCATCACTTTCTCCGCCTGCGCCTGGGCGACGGGGCGCAGCCGAAAGCCCGGCCCGGGCGCCCAAGGCTGGCTCGACGGCTTCGAGACGGAAGCCGACGCGTGCGAAGGCGTTGTGCTGGGCGTCGGCGACGGCAAGGTGACCATCGCGGACACGGCGTCGGGGCGGCGGCAGCGGCCATTCGCGGGGTTGCTCTGTGAGATCACGGTCGGCGCGGTCGGCGGCGCCCTGAACGCCGCGCTCGGACCGGTGCTCGGCGACCTGGCGGTCGGTGCCGTCAATGGCGCCGTCGATGCCGTGGCCAACAGTGACGCCATACGTTCTACCGGCCGACAGGACGACGGTTCGTCGGACGACAGCCCGCTGGACGAGGGTGCAGCAGACGCGGAGGGCGACGACGAAGGGCCGCCTCGGCTCGGCGAGAAGCCGCTGACTGTTCGCGACCTTTCGGCCGTCACCCGCTGGGTCGCGGAGCAGTTCGGCGTCACCGACGACCTGCGGCCGGAGACGATTCGGGTCCAGTGCAAGTCGGTGGCCCGGCGGAAGGCCGGCCGGTCGGGAGGGTCGGATTTCCTGAACAGCTTCATCGCGGCGGACCTCGACCTCGTCGCGGGCGGCCTCGGCAAGGACGATCCGGGGCCTGCGCTGCGGGACTACCTGACCGCCTCGACCGCGCTGCGCGGCCGTGCGCGCGTCGACCTCAAGCACGAACCCGGAGCGGTGCTCGCCGGCGTGCAGCCGGCCGACTTCCCGCTCGGGCGCTGGCCCGCGAGGACGGAGCACCCGCTGGTGCTGAGCCAGCAGTTCGCAGTGAACCGGATCATGGAGCAACTCGCCGACACCGACGGCCTGTACGCGGTGAACGGCCCGCCCGGCACGGGCAAGACCACACAGCTCCGGGACCTCATCGCCTCCGTGCTGGTCATGAGGGCCGAGAAGCTGTCCGAACTCCGGCGGCCCGAAGACGCGTTCACCGGCCAGCCGCACCGCTGGAGCACCGGAACCTACCAGCGTTCCGTTGCCTCGCTCAGACCGGAGCTGACGGGTTTCGAGATGGTGATCGCCTCGGCCAACAACGGCGCCGTCGAGAACGTCTCCAAAGAGATTCCGGCGCTCGAATCCGTTGCGGCGGAATGGCAGGAGGCGGCGTCCTTCTTCCCGGAACAAGGTCGCCTTCTTCTTGACGGCGCACCGTCGTGGGGAACCCTCGCCGCAAAGCTCGGCAACAAGGGGAACCGTTCGGATTTCCGCAACAAGTACTGGTTCGGCCCGCCGCGCGAGGAGCGGACCGAGCGCGGCGAGGGCATGCGGGACGTCCTGAAGTCGGCTGCTTCGCGCGGCTTCGACCTGATGGGGTGGCGGGAGTACGTCGTGCGTTTCCGGGACGCTCGGCAGGCGGTGCGGGACCTGCGGGACGAGCGTCAGCGAGCGTATGAGGCGCTTTTGGACTTCACTGGTTCGGAGGCGGCCGTCACCACCGCGCAGGAGGCGGTTCTCAGCGCTCAGAGGGATGTCGACGCACTTCGGCAACCGGCCTCGGAGGCCCGTGCGGCTCGTGGCAGAGCACAGATGGACCTCGTAGGCCCTGCGGGTCGGAGGGCGGAGCACCGTCGACACCGTCCCGGCGTGACCGCGGGCATCTTCACCCTCGGCTCGGCGCAGCGCGACTGGCAGGCGGAGGATCAGCTGCTGGCCGTGGCGGAGCAGACAGCTCGGGCCACGTACGAGGAACACACCCAGGCGGCCGCCGCGTACGACCGGGCCGAAGCTGCCCACAGGGGTGTCCTGGATGAAGCGAGGCGGGGGCTCCGGACGGCGGAAGGCCACCACGCACAACTTCGGGCCACCTTGGAGGTAGCCCTCGAACGCTGGGACACGTTCGTTCCGGGCCAGGAAGAGCGCGGCGAGCGGACGGAGGAAGATGCCAGGGAGCTCTCCTCGCCGTGGTCCGATCCGGAGTTCACCCGGGCCCGCACCCGCCTCTTTCTCGCCGCGATGGATCTGCACCGTGCGTTCATCGAAGGTGCGGCCGACCGGATGCGCAAGAACCTCGACGCCGCGATGGACGTCCTGTGCGGCGATGCCCCCAAGACCCTGAAGCCGGAGGTGGTGCTGGCGGCCTGGCAGAGCCTCTTCCTCGCTCTGCCGGTCGTCTCCACCACGTTTGCCTCGCTGGACCGGATGTTCGCCGGGCTGGGACCCCGGTCGCTGGGCTGGATGCTGATCGACGAGGCCGGCCAGGCGACCGCCCAGATGCCGGTGGGTGCCCTGTGGCGGGCGCGGAGGGGCGTCATCGTGGGCGATCCGCTGCAACTGGAGCCAGTCGTCACGCTGCCGCACACGGGGCAGCAGGCCCTCCGTCGAACCTTCGGTGTGGCCGAGGAGTGGGAACCGTCCCGCACCTCGGCACAGCGCGTCGCGGACCGGTTGAACACCTACGGCACCTGGCTGCCCGCGCCCGACGGTTCGGAGGACGACCGGGTGTGGGTGGGGTCGCCTCTGCGCGTGCACCGTCGCTGCGACGACCCGATGTTCACGATCAGCAACGAGATCGCCTACGACGGGCTCATGGTGCATGGGGTGCACCGGGACGACGACTACACGGTCGCCCGACGCGGCGTGTGGTGGCCCGTCAGCGGCGGGCGCGCATCACAGGGCAAGTGGTCGCCGGAGGAAGGGGACTGCGCCAACGTCATCGTGCACCGGCTGGTCGACCAGGGCCTGGACCCGGAGCGGGAGCTCTTCGTCGTCAGCCCGTTCCGGGATGTCGTGGCCGGACTTCGTCGCAGCCTGTGCCAGGTCGTCCCCCGCGACAGGGTGGGCACGGTGCACACGACCCAGGGGAAGGAAGCCGATGTTGTGCTGCTGGTCCTTGGCGCGGGCGGAGAGAAGGCAGGACCGCGCGTCTGGGCGGCCTCCGCGCCGAACCTGCTGAACGTCGCGGTGAGTCGTGCGCGTCGGCGGCTGTTCGTCGTGGGCGACCACGAGGCATGGCGCGGACACCAGCACTTCGATGTACTCGCACGTCGGTTGCCGTGCATTTCGGAGGCCGAGCAGGCGGCCATGAGGGAGCTGGCCCCGGCGGTGCTGGCCGGAGGGTGCCGCTGTGGATGACTGCGGCGCGGTTCACCGTCCCGCCGCGGACTCGCGCTGCCCCGCAGCTCCGTCCGTCAGCCCGCGAAGAAGGAAGCCTGGTGGCAGGAGGGGCGCCGCCAGGGCGGTGATTTCGGAGAGCTCCGAGCGGTGGCGCGGCAACGATGCCCACAACCGACGCTGCACGGTCGCGAACCGATCCGCCTCAGCATTCGTGTACGGGCGCCGGCGCTCCGCTTGCAGGACAGCCGCGGTTCTGCCTCGTCGGCTGCGTAACGCGCGAACATCCCGGTCGGTCACGGTGACGGTGTGCACGGCCGGGTGGTGATCGAGAGCCGTTGCGAGTGCGGTGAGCGCCTGATAGCACCGATCGTGCCCTTGGGGGGTGGTGAAGCGGGAGGACACGCCGCGTTCCAGGCCCAGGGCGAATCGGTGCGCGGTGCCCTGACGGCTGTCGGCCGCACGCACCGCCAGGATCAGCATCTCGACCCGGTAGCCTGCGGCGTGAAACCGTGAGGCCCCGTCCAGCAGGTCCCTGCCAGTGGCCGGCGCCGCTTCTATGACCACGTCGGATCCCCGGCGTCGGAGCCATTCCTCCGCCGCGCTCTGCCACGCCCGGTAGTCAGCCCGCAGCAAGGCCCCCGCCGCACGCGGACGTTCGGCGAGCAGCTGGGCATAGTCGGGGTGAAAGGCTCGGAAGTCGTCACTGGACACCAGAACAGCACCTGGACGCATCGCACGTCGTACCAGCGAGGAAGCCGCTGTCTTCCCGGCGCCCGGTTGTCCCACCACGTAGACCGCGACCGGTCGGCGTCGGGGTACGAGATCGCCGAGGTGGGAGGGAATGATCAGCTCTGTGAAGATGCGTCGGTGTTCCTCGGGCGGGAGCCGGGGCGAGTCCGTTGCCGGAGGTGCGGCCGGAGCGGGGGGACCGGCGCGACCTCGGCGGTGCGGAGGTGCGGCCCATCGGAGGCTGTGGCGGACGTCCTCGACAACAGCGGTCCGGCGCGCCGGGCCGGGGGCGTTGCGTGCCATGCTCCCGACGCGCCTGAGGGTGGTGCGGAAGCGCTGGGCCTCGGTGGCGGTCCATGGCCTTGTCCGCTCGGCGTCCACGGCTTGGTCAGCCTGCGGTGGACGCAGCCACCTTCCTTTGGAATCCAGCTGATTCAGGTATCGGATGCCGTTGGTTCCGATCACTGTCACCAGGTTCGCCAGGCGTTCGGCCTCGATGGTGCGCAGTACCGCGGGCAGTTCCCGGGAGCAGTGGTCGTGGTTCTGTGCCGAGACGTAGCGGCCGGCCCCGGTGGCCTGCACCTGCTGGAGATAGCGGTGCAGTACAGCCAGGCTGCTGAAGGCCTCCGGGACCGCGAGCACCGTCAGTTCGACCCGGTGGCCGGCGCTCCGGTAGGCGCCGAGCGTGGTACGGGCTTCCTCCGGATCGGCCAGAGCGGTCTCGATGACGGCGTCCAGCCGATGGCGGCGGGTGTGGTCCTCCACTTCGGCCTGCCAACGGCGTGTGTCCGGGCGCGTCCGCACTCCGGCACTGAGGTCGTCGATCGCGAGGAGTGCCGGATAGCAAGGGTGGACCTTCTTGTAGTCGTCGCTGCCGATGCGCACGGCGCCTCCGCGCTGGGAAAACGCCCGGTGCACCAGGTCCGCGCAGGTGGATTTCCCGACACCCGGCTGGCCCGCCACGAACACCGCGACCGGTGAAGTCCGCGCCGTGGCACCCCTGGTGACGGTCGGCAGGATCGTGGCGGTGAGCAGCTCGCGATGTCGCTCTTCGGTCAGCACGACGGGGACGAACTCTCGTTCGCCGCCAGACGGCCTGGTCAACCGGCCCCCCACGTCGAGACCACCGTGCGGACGTCAGCCGACAGGGGGGTCAGCGGGGCGGAGCTCGGCGCGCAGCAGCCGGGGCGCGGGGCCAGGACCGCGGCCCTGCACACTCCAGGTGTCGGCCTCGTCGAGTGCCTCCTGGACATCGACCCAGGCGTCCCCGTCACCCATCGGGTCGATGGTGCACAGGACGACTGCGCCCCGGTTGATCTCCTGGATCCGGGTGGCGCCACCCGTGAGGTCGGCGAGCCGGGCGGCGAGTGCCGTGGCACGCCCGGCGAGCACCGCATCCACTCCGCCCCTCACATCCCACCGATTACTACCTGTATCGCTAATCGATCAGCGTGCCGCTAACCGATTAGCGTGTCAAGGGTTGCAAGGAGTAGTGAGTTCTTCTCCAGGAGTAGGCAGTGCCCACTGCGGACTATCAGCGGATCGCCGAAGACCTGCGCAGGCGACTAGCGGAAGGAGAATGGTCCCCGGGTGAGCAACTGCCGGCGCGTGCCCAGCTGGCCCATGAGTACCGGACCAGTCCGGCCGCGATCCAGCGAGGCCAGGAACTGCTGATCGATACCGGAGTGCTGGAAGGGCGCAAGAGCGTCGGCGTCTTCGTCCGCGAGCCACAGGCGCGCATCGCGCTGCCCGTGCTGCTGCCGATCGTGGACGCGATCCGGCAGGCTGGGCTGACCCCGGCCGTCGAGTTCCGGTCGGACGTCAAAGTCCCGGCTCCCGAGCCGATCGCCCGGCGGTTGTCGGTCGACATCGACTCGCTGTGTGTCCGCACCCGTTACGAGTTTCTGGGCAACGCCCGCCCTCTGGCACTCGGCGAATCGTGGGAGCCGATGGCCCTTACCCATCGCACACCGGTTCTTCTGCCGGAGGATGGGCCGCTGGCCGGTGCCGGTGTGCCTCGTCGGCTGGCATCGGTCGGCGTCCGGGTCGGTCATGTCCAGGTCCGTACGCACGCCCGGCACCCGAATGACCATGAGGCGCTACGGCTCGGGATCACCCGCCGCACGCTGATCGTCAGGCTGGAGCGGACCCACCTGGCCGAGACGGGCCAGCCGGTGGAGACCGCCACGTTCCTTCTCCCGCAGACGCGTTGGGAACTGGTCTATGACGTACCGGTCCCGGCCTGCGATTTTGACGGCGACGAGCTTCGTTCACCCGGAGCTGATGGGTACGCCGCCGGGGCCAGGCAGATGAGACAGGGCGGACCGTCCCGCGGGCGGTGACGGCGTCGGCACGAAGCGAAGTGCTGCCGGCCGGGCGGACCGGCGGCCAGGGCAGGGATCGGTCGACCATCAGGGGGCTGGCGTGGCAGGTCGGGACTTCAGGACGATGTTCGGTTCCAACGACCACCGAGTGGGGTCGGACGAAGCGTTCACGAACCGGGAGGGCCAGTGGCGGGTATTCGTCAGCGCTCTGGACGGACATCTGAGGCATGTGGCCGGTCAGGGATTCGATGCCGCCGACCTGGAGGCACCGCGTCGGAATCTGCTGGTGCTGCACGGCATCGGCGGTATCGGCAAGTCGACTCTGTCACGGAGGCTGGAGGCCGCGCTGTCCAATGCCGAACACAGACCGGCCCAGTGGGGTGAACCGCCCTGGCGGGGGCCACGGATCGTGCCGGTCCGCGTCGACCTGGCGCACTCGGCCAACATCGACTTCGAGCGCGTCGTCCTCACGATCCGCCTCGCCGTCGCGGCCGCCGTCGGCAGGCCCATGCCCGCTTTCGACATCGCGCTGCGTCGCTACTGGGACCGCACGTATCCGAACCAGTCCTTGGACGAGTACCTGCGCCGTGACGGCTTGATGGCCCGCTTCGGACAGGCGCTCCCGAGCCAGATGCAGGCGGCGCTCGGAGAGGTCGCCCAAGGCCTGGCGCTGCCCGGGATGCTCGGCTCCGCCGTCGGACAGCTGACCGGGGCTCTGGTGAGAGCGTTACGCGAACACCGGCGTTCGGTGCGCGCGTTGGCCGGCTGCGCACTGCTGGCCGACGTTCTTGAGGGCGACACCGACCTTGAGGCGCTCTCGTACTACCCGCATCTGCTCGCCTGGGAGCTGGCCAGGCTGCCCGCCGGCAAGCGGATCACCCCCGTGGTGCTGCTGGACACCTTCGAAGACGTCGGGGACCGCACCCAGCGGGACAAGGAGCGGCTGTTGCAGCGCCTGGTGTGGCTCATGCCCAACGCCTTCTTCGTCGTCACCGGACGCAACCGGCTGCAGTGGGCCGACCCTGCCCTGCACGGCCAACTCGACTGGACCGGCCCGGTGGCCTGGCCCGGTCTCGCCGACCACGGCTTGCCGGCACCCCGCACCGCCGAGGCCTATCCGGACGGCGCCCGTCAGATCCTGGTCGGGGACTTCAGCGACGAGGACCGCGAGGATTACCTCACCCGCCGCCTCACGATCGACGGCCGGCCTTTGATCGACCCGACGCTGCGACGCCTGATCGCCGCGCGCTCCCACGGCCTGCCTCTGCATCTCGACCTGGCGGTCATGCGCTTCCTCGAACTCCGCCGCGCCGGCGTCACTCCGCAGCCGGCCGACCTCGACGTCGACTTTCCCGCCCTGATCGTCCGCACTTTCGCCGACCTCACTTCCGACGAGCGCAATGTCCTACGCGGGGTCAGCCTCCTGGACGCCTTCGATGTCACGCTGGCCACCGCGAGCTCCGGAACGGACCGTGACGGCCCGGTTCTGCGTCTGCTGGAGCGGCCCCTCGTCACCCACACCCCCATCGGCCTCTGGCCCTACCATCTGCACGCTCTCATCCGCTCGACCCTGCGCACCGCCGAAGACACCACCGATGACCGCTGGTCCCCGCGGGACTGGCGAAACGCGGCCGAACGTGCCCACGTCGCCCTGGGCCGGCAGTGGGCCGAGCATGACGGCCCCGGCCGCCGCGTGCTGATCGCCTGCCTACGCCAAGGCCTCGCCCTGGCCGCCGAGTTCCATCTCGATCTGCGCTGGCTGACCGAGGCGGCCTGGCAGTACGTCAGCGACTCGGTGTGGGAACCTCTCGCCGTCCCCTTGCGGGACGCCGACGGGGAGACCCGTCCCAGGACACCGGCCGATGCCCTGGCCGAACTGCTCAGCACGCTCGGCCGTCGGCAACACGAACACCGGAGCAACACGGCCGACCGGCTCGCCGCTGTCCTGGACACCCGCCTGCTGCCTGAGGAACTGGAGCACATGGCGCTCTACTACCTGGCGAAAGTGCACCGGGACCTCGGCGACTCGGCCGCCTCCCGAACAGCGATGCAACAGGTCGCCGACGGAGGAGGCCGCCGCGCCCCCGCCGCGCGCCGCGGCCTGGCCCACCTCGCTCGCCTGGCCGGCGACTTCCCCGCCGCGCTGAGCGTGGCCCGGACCTTGGGGTGGGAGGGTCGGCAGAACCGTGTGCTCGGCGACATCCACTGGCCGCACGGTGACATCACAGGAGCGGCCGATCATTACGAACGCGCGCGCAACGATGCCGAACAACGTGGAATCGCGGGAGAGCGTGCCACCTCCCAGGCACACCGCGCACTTGCACTGGCCTTCGCGGATCCCACGACCGCAGACGGCGACATCGCGCTCGCTCACGAACTGCTGGCCGACCTCACCCTCCACGCGAGCAGCCTCACCGTTCATATCGCCGTGCTCATCCGCGACGCCGGCCGAAGCACCGGCGTCGACCGCGGCACCGATATCGACGGACGCGCCCGTGCGCTGCGCACCGAGCTGGAGAGCGCCGGGCTGGCTTCCATCGGCCCCCTGCTCGAACTGGCGGTCTGCTTCCACCACGCCGTCCGCGGCGACGAGGAAAACCTTGCTGCCGCCGTCGGCCGGCTGCGTCGGCTCACCGACGAGAGCGACCAGGCTTACCTGGGCGACATCGCGTGCTTCATGGGCGACCTGCCGGTGCCACCGGACGGCAGGGCCGTCCGGTGGCTGGAGAGCGAGGAGACCGTTCGCCGACGCTGGCGCACGCTGGTCCTCAGGCGGACTGCGGGAGATCGCGGAAGCCGCTGATCCCGGCGCCGGTGGCACCGGGGGCGGCCCCGTGCGCGAGGGACGTCAGCGCAGCTGCTCGTACGCCGGCAGGGTCAGGAAGTCCGCGTAGTCCTCGTCCAGCGAGACCTGGAGCAGCAGGTCGTGGGCCTGCTGCCACTTGCCGGACTCGAAGGCCCCGTCGCCGAGCTCCGCGCGGATCGTGGTCAGTTCCTCGGCCGCGACCTTGCGGGCCAGGTCCGCCGTGGCGTGTTCGCCGTTCTCGAAGACGACGTCCGCGTTGATCCACTGCCAGATCTGCGAGCGTGAGATCTCGGCGGTCGCCGCGTCCTCCATCAGGTTGAAGATGGCCACGGCGCCCATGCCGCGCAGCCACGCCTCGATGTAGCGGATGCCGACCGCGACCGCGTTGCGCAGGCCGTCGTACGAGGGCTTCGCGTCCAGCGTGTCGATGGCGATCAGGTCGCCCGCGGCCACCGAGACGTCCTCGCGCAGGCGGTCCTTCTGGTTCGGCTTGTCCCCGAGGACCGCGTCGAAGGAGGCCATCGCGATCGGGACCAGGTCGGGGTGGGCCACCCAGGAGCCGTCGAAGCCGTCGTTCGCCTCGCGGTCCTTGTCGGCCTTGACCTTCTCGAAGGCGACCTTGTTGACCTCGGCGTCGCGCCGCGAGGGGATGAAGGCCGCCATGCCGCCGATGGCGTGCGCCCCGCGCTTGTGGCAGGTGCGGACCAGGAGTTCGGTGTACGCCCGCATGAACGGGGCGGTCATCGTGACCAGGTTGCGGTCCGGCAGGACGAACTTCGCGCCGCCGTCGCGGAAGTTCTTGACGATGGAGAAGAGGTAGTCCCAGCGGCCCGCGTTCAGCCCGGAGGCGTGGTCGCGGAGCTCGTAGAGGATCTCCTCCATCTCGTACGCGGCGGTGATCGTCTCGATCAGGACGGTCGCGCGGACCGTGCCCTGCGGGATGCCGACGTAGTCCTGGGCGAAGACGAAGATGTCGTTCCAGAGGCGGGCCTCCAGGTGCGACTCCGTCTTCGGCAGATAGAAGTACGGGCCCTTGCCGAGGTCGATCAGGCGCTGCGCGTTGTGGAAGAAGTAGAGGCCGAAGTCGACCAGTGCGCCGGGCACCGGGGTGCCGTCGAGCTGGAGGTGGCGCTCGTCCAGGTGCCATCCGCGCGGGCGCGTGACGACGGTCGCGAGCTCCTCGGCGGGCCTGAGGGCGTACGACTTGCCCGACCTCGGGTCGGTGAAGTCGATGTTCCGGGTGTAGGCGTCGATCAGATTCAGCTGGCCGGTGACCACGTTCTCCCAGGTGGGGGCCGACGCGTCCTCGAAGTCGGCGAGCCAGACCCTGGCGCCCGAGTTCAGGGCGTTGATGGTCATCTTGCGGTCGGTCGGGCCGGTGATCTCCACCCGGCGGTCGTCCAGCGCGGCCGGGGCCGGGGCGACCTTCCAGGTGTCGTCCACGCGGATGGCTTCCGTCTCGGGCAGGAAGTCCAGCGTGGAGGTGCGGGCGATCCCGGCGCGGCGCTCGTCACGGCGGGCGAGCAGTTCGTCCCGCCTTGGTGTGAACCGCCGGTGCAGCTCGGCCACGAACGCGAGGGCCGCATCGGTCAGGACCTCGTCCTGCCTCGGCAGGGGCTCGGCGTCGACGATGGCCAGCGGGGACGGCGCTGGTGCGGACATGAGCTGTCACTCCTTCAGCGGGGGACCGTAAGCGGAATCAAGGGCTTCTGATCAATGGATATTAGTTTCCTCATGGTGGAAGTTCAATGGTTTGTTGATGTCGAGATTCTTCGGGTCGACAGATGTGCTCCGGTTCACTCCAGGCGTGCCAGGTCCGCCGCCGTGTCGATGTCGTACGCCTGAGCCACATCCGAACACTCCACGAGCGTGATCGCATCGCGATGCGCCCGCAGATACGCCCTGGCCCCCTGGTCACCGACCGCGCCCGCCGAGATGTCCGCCCACCGGTCCGCCCCGAACAGCACGGGATGGCCCCGCTCCCCGTCGTACGCGGCGGCCGCCAGTGTCGCCCGGGAGCGGTACGCCGAGCGGACCCGCGCCACCGCCTCCGCCCCGATGCCCGGCTGGTCGACCAGGAATACGAGCGCCGCGTCCGCGTCCGTACCCGCCAGGGCGCTCAGCCCCGCCCGGAGTGAGGAGCCCATGCCCTCCTCCCACGACGGGTTCACCGTCACCGCGCACGCGGAGAGGTCCGCCCGGGCCCGTACCTCATCGGCCGCGGCGCCCAGGACGACATGGACGGGCCCGCACCCGCCGTTGCGCAGCGCCCGCACCGCGCGCTCGACCAGAGGGCGGCCGCGGTGTTCCAGCAGCGCCTTCGGCCGGCCGCCGAGACGACGGCCGCCGCCGGCGGCGAGGAGCACCCCGGCGATCAAGGGGATCCGTTGTGTGTGAGTCATGCGCCCTGGATACCACTGCGCGGCGGATACCGGCGGAATGCCTGTCACACCTCCTGGGTACCCTGATTCCTTGTCCGCACAGTGGCGCGCGCCACCTTTCATGGCGTTAACTTGCTGACGGCCTCAGGCACTTGACCGCGGCCGGGGGGCAGGTCGACACACCGGCACAATGACGTGCGAGGGGGAGTGCTTTGTTGCGAAGCGTGGGGCAGGAGCGGTTGACCGGGAGCGGCGAGGACCCGCGGGTGACAGAGCTGCGCACGGCCGTGTCCCGGCTGCGCCGCGAGCTCGCCGGACACCCGGTCGAGTTCCCGGACCGGGGCATCGCCGAGGACGAGCTCGCCGCCCTGGACGCCATGGCGGCCGGCGGGAGGCCCGAGATACCCCGGCTGCGCCGGTCGCTGCTGCTGGTCGCGGGGGCGATCGGCTCGGTCAGCGCGCTCGCCCCCGGCCTCAGGGACGTACGGGTCGCCGTCGACCTCTTCGGCGAGCCGCCGGTCCGGCCGTGACGGAGCCGCCACTCCGGCCGTGACGTCAGCGGCGGATCAGGCGGCGCGCCGTCGCCGCGGCCACCGCCGATGTGCGTGAGTCGACGCCCAGCTTGGCGTAGATGTGCACCAGATGGGACTTCACCGTCGCCTGGCTCAGGAAGAGCCGCTTGCTGATCTGCTGGTTCGACAGTCCCTCGCCGACCAGCTGGAGCACCTCCAGCTCACGCTTGGTCAAGGCCTGGGCGGGTGTCCGCATCCGGTCCATCAGCCGGTGCGCGACCTCGGGTGCGAGCGCCGAGCGGCCGGCCGCCGCCGTGCGCACGGCGGCGGCGAGCTCCTCGGGCGGGGCGTCCTTCAGCAGATACCCCGCGGCGCCCGCCTCGACGGCGGCCAGGATGTCGGCGTCCGAGTCGTACGTGGTGAGGATCAGCACCCGGGGCGCGTCCGCGGCGGCGGTGATCGCCGCGGTGGCCTCCGCGCCGTGCAGGCCCGAGCCGAACTGCAGGTCCATCAGAACCACGTCGCAGACACCGGTCGCGGCCAGGGCGACGGCCCGTTCGGCGGTGGGAGCCTCGGCGACCACCTGGAAGTCCGGCTCGGTGTCCAGGACCGCGCGCAGCCCGGCGCGTACCACCGGATGGTCGTCGGCCAGCAGCAGCCTGATCGGGTCGGTCATGCCGCCCTGCCCTCCGCGCCGCCGGCGCTCCTGGTGTTCTCCGGTTCTTGGGGGTCTTGCGGGCCTTGCGGGTCTTGCGGGCCGTGCCCGCCGGCGGCCGGAAGCGGCAGGGTGACGGCGACGGCCGTCCCCTGCCCGTGGCCCGACTCCACACTCAGCGTCCCGCCCAGCGAGCGGGCCCGCGCGCGCATCGCCGGCAGACCGAAACCGCCGCCCGAGGTGCGCACCGGCTCCGCGGCCGTGTCGAATCCCCGGCCGTCGTCCACCACGTCCAGGGAGACCGAGGTGTCCATGAAGCTGAGCGTGATCTCCGCCCGTCGCGCGCCCGAGTGCTGCACCGCGTTGGCCAGGGCCGACTGCGCGGTACGCAGCAGCGCGACCTCGTACGGGGTGGGCAGCTCGACCGGCCTGCCGCTGACCGCGAACTGCACCGCGAGGTCCGGTGCCGACGTACGCGACGACAGGCGGGACAGGGCCGCGGCCAGAGAGCCCTGTTGCAGGTCCGGTGGGGTCAGCGCCCTGACGAAGCGGCGGGCCTCGGCGAGGTTGTCCTGGGCGGCCTCGCGGGCGCGCCGTACGTGCGCGGTCGCCGGCCCGTCATCGGGCAGCGAACGCTCGGCGGCCCGCAGCAGGAGCTGGATGCTGGACAGACCCTGGGCGAGGGTGTCGTGGATCTCCCGGGCCAGCCGCTCCCGCTCGGCCAGGGTGCCGGCGGTGCGCTCCGCCTCGGCGAGCTCCACCCGGGTGGAGACGAGTTCGTCGATCAGCTCGCGGCGCCGCTCGCTCTCACGGAACAGCGCGTCGTATCCCAGCACGGTCGCGACGGCGACCGCCGCACCGAGCAACGGACCGATGAACGTGCCCGGGGTGACCTCCTGCCCGTGCAGCAGGAAACTGCCGATCGCCGCGGCGGCCGTGACCACGACGGCGGGCAGTCCCCAGCGCACCGGAAGCAGATGCAGCTGGAGGAAGTAGAGCGGGAAGGCCACCCACAGCGCGTCGGGCGACAGGGCGAGCAGCGCCAGCCACACGGCGCCCAGCGCGGTGAGCCAGACTCCGGCGGCCCGGGTGTGCGGCTGGACGAAGGGGGCGAGCGCGCCCGCCGCGTACAGCGCGGCCATCACGCCCGCGAGCACCACGACGGCCCTGGCGTGCGGGGCGCCGTCGCCGCTCGCGCGCAGGGCGGCGAGCACCAGCAGCCCCACGAGCAGCGCGTGCAGACAGATCCGCAGCGCGGTGGTGACGGGGGTGTGAGCACGGGCATCCATGGTCGTTCCAGCGTAGACGCGCCCCGCCCCGGAGCAGTCAATCGAAAGGTTGATGTCGGCCCCGTCAGGCGCGCGATGTTTTCGCAGGTCCGGCGCACGAACCTGGAGTCATGTTCGTTGCATGGAGAGATCTACGGTTCGCCAGGGGCAGGTTCGCCCTCATGGGCACGGTCGTCGTGCTGATCACGCTGCTCGTGGGGCTGCTGTCCGGCCTCACGGCAGGCCTGGGCAGGGAGAACACCTCGGCCGTCACTGGGCTGGACGCCGACCGCATCGCGTTCGCCGCGCCCCCGGACGGCAGGTCGGAGTCCTTCTCCGATTCCGTCGTCGAGGAGAGCGCCTGGGATGCCTGGGCGCGGCAGCCGGGCGTCACCGCCGCCCATCCGCTGGGCATCAGGACGCTGAACGCCGCCGTCGGCGACGGAAGGAGTACGGCCGCCGTGTCGGCGTTCGGCGTCGAACCGGACAGCGGACTCGCCCCCGACGGCGTGGCGGCCGGACGGGTCGTGCTCTCCGGGCAGGCCGCCGACGAGCTCGGCGCCGGGGCCGGTGACACGGTCGCCCTCGGTGGCTCCCGGATGACCGTGGACGCGGTCGGCGGCGACGCCTCGTACAGCCACACCCCGGTGGTGTGGACCTCGCTCGCCGACTGGCAGCGCATCGGTGACACCGAGGGGCAGGCCACCGTGGTCGCCCTGACCACGACCGGTGACGCCGACCTCGCCGCGGGTGACAAGGCGGCGGGCACCAGCACGCTCGGGCTGGACGACTCCCTCGGCGCGATCGGCTCCTACCAGGCGGAGAACGGCTCGCTCCAGCTGATGCGCGGCTTCCTCTTCGCCATCTCCGCGCTCGTCATCGGCGCCTTCTTCACGGTCTGGACCATCCAGCGCAGCGGCGACGTCGCCGTGCTCAAGGCGCTGGGCGCCTCCACCCCGTATCTGCTGCGGGACGCGCTCGGGCAGGCCGTGGTCATGCTGGCCGTCGGCACGGGCCTGGGCACCGCGCTCGCCTCGGGGATCGGTGCGCTGGTCGGCGGGGACGGCGGAGCCGTGCCCTTCGTTCTCGACGCCTCGACCGTGCTCGTCCCGGCCGGCGTGATGATCGTCCTCGGCGCGCTCGGGGCGGCCCTGTCCATCCGGCGGATCACCGCCGTCGACCCCCTCACCGCACTCGGGAGCGCCCGATGACCCTCACCCTCACCGATGTCACCCTCACCTACCCCGACGGCGACACCCGGCTCACCGCACTCGACCGGGTCTGTCTGGACGTGCCCGCGGGCACGCTCACCGCGGTCGTCGGACCGTCCGGTTCCGGCAAGTCCAGCCTGCTCGCGGCGGCGGCCACACTCGTCACCCCTGACCACGGACGCGTCGTCGTCGCGGGTACGGAGACCGGCGGGCTGAGCAGCGCCGACAAGGCCGCCCTGCGCCGGGACCACGTCGGCATCATCTTCCAGCAGCCCCATCTGCTGCCGTCACTCACGGCCGTGGAGCAGCTCCAGGTCATGACCCATCTGTCGCGCGGCTCCGTACGCGCCTCCCGGGCCCGGGCGCTGGACCTGCTGGACGCGGTCGGTCTGGCCGACAAGGCGGACCGCAGGCCGCACCAGCTCTCCGGCGGTCAGCGCCAGCGGATCAACATCGCGCGGGCCCTGATGAACGAACCGGCGGTGCTGCTCGTCGACGAGCCGACCAGCGCACTCGACCACGAACGCGGCGCGGCGGTCCTCGACCTGCTGCTCGGCCTGACCCGGGAACGCTCGACGGCCACGGTCATGGTCACCCACGACCGGGCGCATCTGGACCGGGTGGACGGGACGGTCGGCATGGAGGACGGCCGGCTGTCGGTGTCCGCCCCGGTCTGAGGCATCGCCGGGAGGGGGCGGCCGGGGCGGGTCGCGTCGGCCGGTCGGGCCGCCGCGACCGGCCCCGGCCGCCCGTCAGCCCGTCGGGCCGCCGCTGCCGGCCAGCGCCTCGGAGAGCTCCTCGGCGATCTGCTGCAGGATCGGCACGATCCGCTCGGTCGCCGTCTCCGTCACCCGGCCCGCGGGCCCGGAGATGGAGATGGCCGCAGAGGTGGGGGAGTCGGGCACCTGGACCGCGAGGCAGCGCACCCCGATCTCCTGCTCGTTGTCGTCGACCGCGTAACCCGCCCTGCGGACCTGTTCGAGCGCTTCGAGGAAACCGTCAGGGGTGGTGATCGTCTTCTCGGTGGCGGCCGGCATGCCCGTACGCGCCAGCAGGGCGCGCACCTCGTCCGCCGGGGTGTGCGAGAGGAGGGCCTTGCCCACACCCGTGGAGTGGGGCAGCACGCGGCGGCCGACCTCGGTGAACATCCGCATCGAGTGCTTCGACGGCACCTGGGCGACGTACACGATCTCGTCCCCGTCGAGCAGCGCCATGTTCGCCGTCTCGCCGGTCTCCTCGACCAGACGCTGGAGGTAGGGCCGCGCCCATGTGCCCAGCAGCCGGGACGCGGACTCGCCGAGGCGGATCAGACGCGGGCCCAGCGCGTAACGCCGGTTGGGCTGCTGGCGTACGTAACCGCACACCACCAGGGTGCGCATCAGCCGGTGGATCGTCGGGAGAGGGAGTCCGCTGCTCGCGGAGAGCTCGCTGAGCCCGACCTCGCCCCCGGCGTCCGCCATGCGCTCCAGCAGGTCGAAGGCGCGCTCCAGTGACTGCACACCGCCACTGGGACCGGCGGGCTTGGAGTCGGAAGTGCTGGCGTGGGACGGCGGCACGTCAACGGTCCTTTCGAAGCGGAGGCAAGGCAGCAGCCTACCGGGCTGTTCCCGATCGGCCCGAAGCGCGGTGGTGCCGCTCCCGACTCATTCTACGTTCCGTCTGGCGAAATTGAACTTTTGCTTCGTGGAAATTTGTAATCGGTGTCATGAGGGCTCCACCGGCCGTGCGGCAGGGAGGATGAGGGCTTGACGGGCCGCTTTCCCGAGTGAAGACTCCTTCAACAAATCGTTGAAATCTGAGTGAGGGGCACAGGTGTCCGGTGTGGACATGAAGCAGGTACTCCGCTCGACGCGCGTCGTGACCCCCGAGGGGACCCGCGCCGCCGCCGTCCTCGTCACCGGCGGGGAGATCGACGCGGTCCTCCCGTACGACACCGAGGTGCCGGGCGGCGCGCGGGTCGAGGACTTCGGCGACGACGTCCTGCTGCCCGGCCTCGTCGACACCCACGTCCATGTGAACGACCCGGGCCGCACCGAGTGGGAGGGCTTCTGGACGGCCACCCGCGCCGCGGCGGCGGGCGGCATCACGACCCTCGTCGACATGCCGCTCAACTCCCTCCCTCCGACCACCACGGTCGAGCACCTGCGCGTCAAGCAGCGGGTGGCCGCTCCCAAGGCGCATGTCGACACGGGGTTCTGGGGCGGTGCGATCCCCCCCAACACGAAGGACCTGCGCCCGCTGTACGAGGCCGGCGTCTTCGGCTTCAAGTGCTTCCTCTCGCCCTCCGGCGTCGAGGAGTTCCCGGAGCTCGGCCAGGAGCAGCTGGCGCGTTCGATGGCCGAGATCGCGGGCTTCGGCGGACTCCTGATCGTGCACGCCGAGGACCCCCACCAGCTGGCCGAGGCCCCGCAGCGGGCCGGGGAGAAGTACGCCGACTTCCTGGCCTCCCGGCCCAGGGGCGCGGAGAACGCCGCGATCGAAGGGCTCATCGCCCATGCGAAGAGGCTGAACGCCCGCGTCCACGTCCTGCATCTCTCCTCCAGTGACGCCCTGCCGCTGATCGCCGCGGCCAAACGCGAGGGCGTACGCGTCACCGTCGAGTCGTGCCCGCACTTCCTCACCCTGACCGCCGAGGAAGTCCCCGACGGAGCAACCGAGTTCAAGTGCTGTCCGCCCATCCGGGAGGCCGCCAACCAGGACGCGCTCTGGGCCGGGCTCGCCGACGGCACGATCGACTGCGTCGTCTCCGACCACTCGCCCTGCACCACCGACCTCAAGACCCCGGACTTCGCCTCGGCCTGGGGCGGCATCTCCTCGCTCCAGCTGGGCCTGCCCGCCATCTGGACCGAGGCACGCCGGCGCGGACACACCCTCGACGACGTGGCCCGCTGGATGTCAGCGGCCCCCGCCGGCCTCGCCGGACTCACCCGCAAGGGCGCCATCGAGGCCGGGCGGGACGCGGACTTCGCTGTCCTCGCCCCCGACGAGACCTTCACCGTCGACCCGGCCGGGCTCCTCCACCGTAACCAGGTCACCGCGTACGCGGGCAGGGCCCTGCGGGGCGTCGTCAAGTCCACCTGGCTGCGCGGCACCCGGATCGCGGCCGACGGCGTACTCGCCGAACCCACCGGCCGCCTCCTCGAAAGGAACCACTGACCATGACGGCGACACCGCACTTCACCGGCGACGCGCGCCCGTACGGGGGTGGCGACCCGTACGCCGACTACCGCACCGCCGACTTCCCCTTCAGCCACCTCGTGGACCTCGCGGACCGGCGTCTCGGCGCCGGTGTCATCGCGGCCAACGACGAGTTCTTCGCCGAGCGCGAGAACCTGCTGAAGCCGGAGCCCGCGGAGTTCGACCCCGAGCGCTTCGGGCACAAGGGCAAGATCATGGACGGCTGGGAGACCCGCCGCAGGCGTGGTACGAGCGCCGCCGAGCCGCACCCCGCCGACGAGGAACACGACTGGGCCCTCGTGCGCCTCGGAGCGCCCGGTGTGGTGCGCGGACTGATCGTCGACACCGCGCACTTCCGCGGCAACTACCCGCAGTCGGTCTCCGTCGAGGCGGCCTCGGTGCCGGGCTCCCCGTCCCCCGAGGACCTGGCCGCGCCCGATGTGAAGTGGACAACCCTCGTCCCCCGTACGGCAGTCGGCGGCCACGCGGCCAACGGATTCGCCGTCGACGCCGAACAGCGCTTCACCCACCTCCGGGTCAATCAACACCCCGACGGGGGCATAGCGCGGCTGCGTGTCCACGGTGAGGTGGTGCCCGATCCCGCATGGCTGGCCGCCCTCGGCACGTTCGACGTGGTGGCCCTGGAGAACGGCGGCCAGGTCGAGGACGCCTCCGACCGCTTCTACTCCCCGGCCACCCACACCATCGCACCCGGCCGCTCCCGCAAGATGGACGACGGCTGGGAGACCCGCCGCCGGCGCGACAAGGGCAACGACTGGATCCGCTACCGGCTGGCCGAGCGGTCCGAGATCCGGGCGGTCGAGATCGACACGGCCTATCTGAAGGGCAACGCGGCGGGCTGGGCGGCGATTTCGGTCAGTGACGGCGGGGACGGCGAGGGCGGTGGGGACGGCGAGGGCGACGGCGCGCGGTCGGAGATCCTGCCGCGCACCCGGCTCCAGCCCGACACGAACCACCGCTTCGTCCTGCCGGAGCCCGTACGCGGCACGCACGTCCGGATCGACATCTTCCCGGACGGCGGAATCTCCCGGCTGAGGCTCTTCGGCTCACTCACCGAGGAGGGCGCGGCGCGGCTGACCGCCCGTCACGAGGCGCTCGGCGGGTGACGGCCCCGGGCCTGGTGCGCCGGTTCACGCCCGGCCCGTGAGGATATGGGATCCTGGCCGGGACGCCGCCGCCCCCGACCAGGAGTCGCCATGATCTTCATCGCCGTCAAGTTCACCGTGCGTACCGCCGAGCGGGACAACTGGCTCCCCGCCGTCGAGGACTTCACCCTCGCCACCCGTCAGGAGCCCGGCAACCTCTTCTTCGACTGGTCCTACAGCGTCGAGAACCCGGACCAGTTCGTCCTGTTGGAAGCGTTCGCCTCGCAGGAGGCGGGGGTTGCGCATGTGAACTCCGAGCACTTCAAGGCCGCGATCGACACCATGTCCGAGCTCGTCAGCGAGATCCCGGAGATCATCAACGTCGAGGTTCCCGGGGACGACTGGTCCCGCATGTCGGAGGTCACCCCGCGCAACCGGTGACCGCCGCCGTCGCCGTCCCGGGTGACCGACGCCCCCGGGTGACCGACCGCCGTCAGAACTCCTCGTGCGTGTCGGGGTCCCCGCCGAAGCGGTGCGGCGGCCGGGCCCCGATCCGGTCCAGCTCCTGCTGGGTCAGCTCGAAGCCGAACAGGTCGAGGTTCTCGCGCTGGCGCCCGGGGTCGGCGGACTTCGGAATCGGCACGGCGCCCAGCTGGGTGTGCCACCGCAGCACGACCTGCCCCGGCGTCACCCCGTGGGCCTCGGCGGCGGCGATCACCTCCGGTGCTTCGAGCACCTGGCGCCCCCTGGCCAGCGGACTCCAGCTCTCCGTGACGATGCCCTTCGCGGTGTGCACCGCCCGCAGGTCCTCCTGGGGGAGCAGCGGGTGCATCTCGATCTGGTTGACCACGGGCACCACCCCCGTCTCCCGCTCCAGCCGCTCCAGGTGCTCCGCCGTGAAGTTGGAGACGCCGATGGAGCGTACGAGGCCCTCCTCGCGAAGCTTGATCATCGCCTTCCAGGTGTCGACGTACTTGTCCACCCTGGGCAGCGGCCAGTGGATGAGATACAGGTCGACGTAGTCAAGTCCCAGCTTGGCGCGCGACTCCTCGAAGGAGGCCAGTGTCTTCTCGTAGCCGTGGTGGCGGCCGGGCACCTTGGTCGTGACGTAGACGTCCTGCCGGGGCAGACCGGAGCGGGCGATCCCGCGCCCGGTGCCGGTCTCGTTCCCGTAGTTCAGAGCGGTGTCCACGAGCCGGTAGCCGAGCCCCAGCGCACCGGCCACGGCCTGCTCGGCCGCCTCGTCGTCGAGTGGCCAGGTGCCGAGGCCCACCGCGGGGACGGTGCTGCCGTCATGGAGATTGCGGACCGGGGTCGGTGTCTGGCTCATGGTCTCCCTCTTCGTTCACGTGCCGTCCGTACCTGCCAGCCTAGGCCGGGTCGCCGGGCGTGGCGCGCGGTGGTCGACGAGCGCCCCGAGGTCCTCCTCGGACCAGTCCTTGCGGCAGCGCGTGGACAGGAGCGTGTAGGCGGCGCCGGTGTCGGGTGCCCTGACCGCAGGCTTCGCCGAGCGCACCGATGACTTCCGGCCGAAAGTTGGGTCGGAACAGGTGGAAGCGGAAGGACCGCCGGGACCCACGGCCATGAACCCGGCGGCGGAGCGAAGGAGCAGGACCATGGCGAAGCTGATTCTCAACACCTTTGTGTCCCTGGACGGCGTGATGCAGGCGCCCGGAGGCACCCAGGAGGACACCAGCGGGGGATTCGAGTACGGCGGCTGGCAGGTGCCCTTCTTCGGTGACGAGGACATGGGTGCCTTCATCAACGAGATCTTCGACCGGTCGGGCGCCTACCTGCTCGGACGGCGTACGTATGACATCTTCGCGGGCTACTGGCCCCGGGTCACCGACCCGCAGGACCCGATCGCCGCACGCCTCAACACCCTGCCCAAGTACGTGGTCTCCACCACCCTGACCGACCCGGCGTGGGAGAACACGACCGTGATCTCCGGTGATGTGCCGGCCGAGGTGGCC
Organism: Streptomyces sp. NPDC048565; assembly: GCF_040650935.1. NCBI lineage: Bacteria > Bacillati > Actinomycetota > Actinomycetes > Kitasatosporales > Streptomycetaceae > Streptomyces > Streptomyces sp. NPDC048565. Next base: position 41,038 of record NZ_JBEZIH010000034.1, on the reverse strand, counting down.
CGGCTGAAGGAGCGGATGGAGGAGGGTGAGCTGCAGATCCACGGCAGCGCCACACTCGCGCAGTCCCTCCTGGCGTACGACGCCGCGCACGCGAACGGCGGGCCCGGCCTCATCGACGAGGTCAACCTGCTCGTCCACCCGGTCTACCTGGGCAGCGGCAAGCACCTCTTCCCGGAGGGCGGGCAGCCGAGGGCCTTCGAGCTGATCGGCGCCAGGACCACCGGGAGCGGCATCGCGATCCTCACCTACCGGCCCGGAGGACGTGCGCGGTTCGAGGACTTCGACCCGCCGCCCGCGGCGTGACAGGAGCCGCCCCGCCCCGGCTACTGCCCCCCTGGGGCCCCGGGCAGCTCCGAGGGGTCGGTGGCGACGGCGTGCAGCCGCCCCAGGATCGCCCGGGCCGCCTTGGTGTAGCCGGGGTTGTTGTTGTGCAGTACGGACTCGGCGTTGGCCAGCTCCATGAACGCGATGAGCTCGAAGGCCAGTTGTGAGACATCCGCGTCCGCGACGAGTTCACCCCGCACCCTGGCCTCCTCGATGGTCTCCTCCACGAAGGTGACCCAGCCCGTCTGCGTGGAGGCCAGCGCGTCGTGCACCTTGCCCTCCCTGGAGTCGAACTCGGCGATGGTCGCGTAGAAGAAGCAGCCGCCGCTGAACACCCGGCGCTGTGAATAGGAGAGCCAGCTCTCACACATCCGCCACACGCGCCCCAGACCGGGCGGCGCCGCCCTCGTCGGGGTGAGCACATGCTCGACGAAGACGGTCACGGCGGCCCGCACGGTGGCGAGCTGCAGCTCCTCCTTGGATCCGAAGAGGGCGAACACGCCGCTCTTGCTCAGCTTCAGCTCCATGGCCAGCCGGCCGAGCGACAGGCCCTCCAGACCCTCGGTCGATGCGACCTGGACCGCGCGCCCCAGTACCAGTTGCCTGGTCTGGTTCCCCCGCTCGACCCGTCCGTCCAGCCGCGCTCCACCCATGTGCCAACTCCGTGTGTCCTAGCGTCCCAAGACCGACATTCTAGGAGGAGACGGCGCCGCCGCAGGACCGCTTCGACCGGCGACGAACCCTGCGAACTGGTGGCCGAGTCAGCCCGCGGACAGAGGTTCCCGGCAGGGGCGGCCGTTCGGTACGGTGATCGCTCCGTGCGAGCCGGTGAGGTCTCCACATCCCTTCCCGCTGTGGAGAACCCAGGAGAACAAGGTGTCCGCTGCCGCTCTGCCCGCTCCCGCTCTCGCCCCGCCCCGCCGCGCGTGGATCACCGACCTGCCGCTCCTGCTCGTCGCCGCCGCCTGGGGAGCGAGCTACCTGGCGGCCAAGGGCATCACCACGACACACACCGTGATCGCCGTCCTCGTGCTCCGCTTCGCGGTGGTGCTGCCCGCGCTCGCCGTCGCGGGGTGGCGCGGGCTGCGCGCGCTGAGCGGCGCGCAGTGGCGGGGCGCGGGCCTGCTGGGCCTGGTGCTCAGCGGGATCTTCCTGCTGGAGACGTACGGCGTCGTGCACACATCGGCGACCAACGCGGGACTCATCATCAGCCTCACGATGGTCTTCACCCCGCTGGCCGAGGCCGCCGTGACCCGGGTCAGGCCGCCGGGAGCCTTCCTGGCGGCGGCCGGCCTCTCGGTCACCGGTGTGGTGCTGCTGACCCAGGGCGGCGGTTTCACCAGCCCATCGGCGGGCGACCTCCTGATGCTGCTCGCGGCCCTCGCCCGTACGGTCCACGTCCTGGCCATGGCGCGGATCAAGGCGGTCCAGGACGCCGACTCGCTCTCCCTGACCACGGTGCAGCTCGGCGGCGCCGTCGCGGTCTTCGCCGTCCTGGCCGCGGTCCCGGGGACCGGCCCGGCACCCTGGACGGTGGCGGCGGGCTTCGGTGCCACCGAGTGGGCGGGGCTGCTCTTCCTGTCCGTGTTCTGCACGCTGTTCGCGTTCTTCGTGCAGATGTGGTCGGTCCGCCGCACCTCGCCGTCCCGGGTCAGCCTGCTGCTCGGCACGGAACCGCTCTGGGCCGCCGCCACCGGCATCGCGATCGGCGGCGAGCGCCTAGGCGTCCTGGGGGCGGTGGGCGCGGTACTCGTGCTGACGGGCACCGCGTGGGGGCGCCGCCGCGCCGACGCCAGGCCGCTCGCCGATCCGGCCTGATCCGAACGAAAGGCCCTTGAGGCATCGGCGCCCCTACGGAAGTATCGGATCGTGCGACTTCGGTATCTCTCCCGCCGCGAAGGCGCCGGACGATGCCCCCGACTGCGTAGCTTGTCGGCATGCCCCGTACGGAATACCCCTGGCTGCTGCCCTCCGCGCTGACCGGCCACGAGCGGCCCGGCGGTCCGCGCAGGACCGTACGGGACTGGATCGTCGACCTCGTCCTCTTCCTCTGCGCCGCGGGGTTCGGGATGATCGTCCTCGCCGCCGTCGAAGCCGAGGGCTCCACCCCCGAGGGTGTCGTGTTCGCCGACGCGCTGCTCGGAGCGGCCGCCTGCTGCGCCCTCTGGGCCCGCCGCCGGTGGCCCGTGGCGGTCGCCCTCGTCCTCACCCTGCTGTGCGTCGTGGAGCCCGTCGCGAGCGGCGCGATGATGGTCGCCCTGTTCGGACTGGCGGTGCACCGGCCCTTCAAGCCGGTGGCCGTCGTCGGCGCGGTCGCCATCGCCACGGTCCCGGTCCAGCCGCTCCTGCGCCCCGACCCGGCCACCTCCTTCCTCGCGTCCACGATCATCGGGGTGCTGCTGGCCCTGCTGGTGCTCAGCTGGGGCATGGTCGTACGGTCCCGCCGGCAGCTGGTCGTCACCCTGCGCGAACGCGCACACCGCGCGGAGACCGAGGCCGCGCTCCGCGCCGAACAGGCACAGCGGCTGGCGCGCGAGGCCATCGCCCGTGAGATGCACGATGTCCTCGCCCACCGGCTGACCCTGCTCAGCGTCCACGCGGGCGCCCTCGAATTCCGGCCTGACGCGCCCCCGGCCGAGGTCGCGAGGGCCGCCGGAGTCATCCGGGACAGTGCCCACGAGGCGCTCCAGGACCTTCGCGAGATCATCGGCGTGCTGCGTGCCCCGGGTGACAGCGACGACGGCAACAGGCCCCAGCCCACCCTCGTCACCCTGGACGCCCTGATCGACGAGTCCCGCTCCGCCGGCATGGAGGTCAGGCTGGCCAACAGCGTCACCGACCCGGCCCTGGCACCGGCGGCCACCGGGCGCACCGTCTACCGCATCGCCCAGGAGGCGCTGACCAACGCCCGTAAACACGCCCCGGGAGCCCCCGTCGACGTCACCGTGGCCGGCGGGCCGGGTGACGGGCTGACCATCGAGGTCGGCAACCCCGCTCCCGCCGGACCCTTCGAACCGGTCCCGGGCTCCGGCCAGGGGCTCATCGGCCTCACCGAACGCGCGAGCCTCGCCGGCGGCGGTCTGGAGCACGGGCCCACGCCGGACGGCGGATTCGCGGTCCGTGCCCGGCTACCGTGGCCCTCATGAGTTCTCCCACGTCTCCGGAGGCGCCACAGGTCCGGCTGGCCGTCGTCGACGACGACCCGCTCGTGCGGGCCGGACTCGCCCTCATGCTGGGCGGAGCGCCCGGCATCGACCTCGTGGGGGAGTGCGCCGACGGCACCGAGGTCGCGGCCCTCGTCGACCGGACGCACCCCGACGTCGTGCTCATGGACATCCGCATGCCGGTCATGGACGGACTGGCCGCGACCGAGGAGCTACGGCGACGGGCAGGTGCACCCGAGGTCATCGTCCTGACCACCTTCCACGCCGACGAGCAGGTGCTCCGCGCCATCCGCGCGGGCGCGGCGGGGTTCGTCCTCAAGGACACCCCGCCGGCCCAGATCGTCGAGGCGGTGCTGCGTGTCGCGGCCGGTGAGCCCGTCCTCTCGCCCGCCGTCACCCGCAGACTCATGGCCCGCGCGGCGGGAGACCCGGCGGACGAGCGCCGGTCCCGCAGGACGCGCGCCAGGCAGCGGTTCGCCGAACTGGGGGAGCGCGAGCAGGACGTGGCCACGGCCGTCGGCCGGGGCAGCTCCAACGCGGAGATCGCGGCGACGCTCCATCTGAGCGTGGCCACCGTGAAGGCGCACGTGTCCCGGATCCTCGCCAGGCTCGGGCTCGACAACCGCGTCCAGATCGCCCTGTTGGTGCACGACGCGGGTCTCCTCCACGAGGACGAGGACGAGGCCAGGGACGGCCGCCTAGGCTGAACCGGTCAGACCACGGTCAGACCGGAAAAGGGGCGGGACGATGTCAGTGATCGATCTGCGCGGGGCGGAGGGCTTCAGCGCCGATCCGTATCCGCACTACGCGAAACTGCGTGCCGAGGGGCCGGCGCACCAGGTCCGTACGGATGACTTCGAGCGTGTCTGGATGGTCGTCGGTTACGAGGAGGCCCGCTCGGCCCTCGCCGACCAGCGGTTCAGCAAGGACTGGCGCACCACGGAGCAGTTCTCCGCGTCGAGCAACGCGATCAACGCCAACATGCTGGAGCTCGACGCCCCACGCCACACCAGGCTGCGCAAGCTCGTCTCACGCGAGTTCACCGCCCGGCGGATCGAGTCGCTGCGCCCGCGCGTCGAGCAGATCACCGAGGATCTTCTCGACGCGATGGTGCCCACCGGGAGCGCCGACCTCGTCGACGCCTTCGCCTTCCCGCTGCCGATGACCGTGATCTGCGAACTCCTCGGCGTACCCGACATCGACCGGGACGTCTTCAGAGCGCTGTCCAACGCCATCGTCACGCCCGTCTCCCCGGAGAAGGAGAACGAGGCGGTCGACGCGATGGGCGCCTACCTCGACGCGCTGGTCGAGGACAAGCGCCGGGCCCCGGGCGACGACCTGATGAGCGCCCTGATCCAGGCGAACGACGAGGACGGTGACCGTCTGTCGCCGGACGAACTGATCGGCATGGCGTTCCTGCTCCTGGTGGCAGGCCACGAGACGACCGTCAACCTGATCGCCAACGGCGTACGTGCCCTGCTCGACCACCCGGAGCAGCTGGCCCTGCTCCGCGCCCGGCCCGAGCTGATCGACGGCGCCGTCGAGGAGATGCTCCGCTACGACGGACCCGTGGCGACGGCGACCTTCCGCTTCACTCGCGAACCCGTGCCGGTCGGCCCGGTCGTCATACCGAAGGGCGAGGCGGTGCTGGTCGCGCTGGGCTCGGGGGACCGTGACCCCGACCGTTACCCGGACCCGGACACCTTCGACATCCGGCGCGAGGCGCAGGGCCATCTGGCCTTCGGGCACGGCATCCACTTCTGCCTGGGCGCCCCGCTGGCCCGGATGGAGGGCCGCATCGCGATCCGCGCGCTGCTGGAACGCTGCCCCGGCCTGGTCCGCGACCCGGACGGAGGAGAACCCGACTGGCTGCCCGGGATGCTGCTCCGGGGCGTCCGCCATCTTCCGGTGCGCTGGTGAGGTGGGATGGGCTTCATGACGTCCAAGACCCCCACGACCGCCACGACCCCCGCGACCTCCACCGGTGAACTCTCCCTCGACACCGCACAGCAGGTACTCGACAGCCAGCCGTTCAGCGCGCTCGTCGGCGCACGAATCACGGAGTTCGGGGACGGCAGGGCCGTGCTCGAGGTCGACGTGCGCGAGGAACTCACCCAGCAGAACGGCTTCCTGCACGGCGGGGTGCTGTCCTACGCGGCCGACAACGCGCTGACGTTCGCCGCCGGGACGACGCTCGGAGCGGCCGTCCTGACCGGCGGTTTCTCCATCCAGTACGTCCGCCCGGCGAGCGGGCGCACCCTGAGCGCCCGCGCCGATGTGGTGCACACCGGCCGCAGGCAGGCCGTCGTGCGCTGCGATCTGTACACGACGGACGACGAGGGAGCGGAGACCCTGTGCGCGGTGGCACAGGGGACCGTTCTCTCCGCAGGTCCGGCCCGAAGGGAAGAAACACGTTGACCACAGAGCTCACAGAGCCCACAGAGACCCTGTTCGACCTCGGCGCGCTCGGCGACGCCTTCATCCGCGACCCCTATCCCGTCTACGCACGCTTACGCGCCCGCGGCCCCGTGCACCGGGTCCGCATCCCGGAAGGCGCGGAGGCCTGGCTCGTCGTCGGCTACGAGGCGGGGCGTGCCCTCCTCGCCGACCGACGGCTCTCCAAGAACTGGCAGTCGGCGTCGCCCTCGCTGGGCATCGGCAAGGTGTCCGCGGGGACGAACATGCTGGGGAGCGACGCTCCGACCCACACCCGGCTGCGCAAGCTCGTCGCCCGGGAGTTCACCCCACGCCGGATGGAACAACTGGCCCCTCGCATCCAGGAGATGACGGACCGTCTCCTCGACTCCATGACCGCGGGGCCTGCCCGGAGCGCCGACCTGGTCAAGGCGCTGTCGTTCCCGCTGCCGATGGCCGTCATCTGCGAACTGCTGGGTGTGCCGTCCCTGGACCGGCAGGCGTTCCGTGAATGGTCCAACATCGCCGTCTCGTCGCTGGACGCCGACGCACGCGGCCGGGCGAGCGCCGCCATGACCGACTACCTCGCCGGGCTGATCGCGCGGAAGCGTGCCGCTCCGGGGGACGACCTGATGAGCGCGCTGATCCACACCTCGGACGACGACGGCGACCAGCTCTCCCCCGACGAACTCTCGGGCATGGCCTGGCTGCTGCTGGTCGCGGGGCACGAGACGACGGTCAACCTCATCTCCAACGGCGTCCTGAGCCTGCTCACCCATCCCAGTCAACTCGACCTGTTGCGCGCGGACTTCGGGCTCATCGACAACGCTGTCGAGGAGACACTCCGCTACGAGGGACCCGTCGAGACCCCCACCTACCGCTTCACCACCGAACCGATCGAGGTCTCCGGCTCGGTGATCCCCGGCGATGGCGAGCTCGTCCTGGTCGCGATGGCCGACTGCGACCGCGACCCCGCCCGCTTCCCGGACGGCGACCGCTTCGACATCACCCGGGACGCCCGCGGGCACGTCGCCTTCGGCCACGGCATCCACTACTGTCTGGGCGCTCCACTGGCCCGCATCGAGGCCCGTATCGCCCTGCGGTCGCTCCTCGAACGCTGCCCCGGTCTGCGGCTCGACACCGATCCGCGGGACCTGTCCTGGCGTACGGGCATGCTGATACGGGGCCCGGAGAGCCTGCCGGTCGCCTGGTAGCGGCCCGCCGGCCCGATCCCGTACCAGGTCCTCAGGCCTCGGCGATCTCCGTCAGCCGTACGGGGCGGTGCCGCGCGCGCGACAGCTCGCACGCCTCGGCGATGCGCAGCGCGTGCAGTGCCTCGCGGCCGTCGCACGGGTTCGCCCGCTCCCCGCGTGCGACGGCGAGGAACGCGTCCAGCTCGGCCTCGTACGCCGGGGCGAACCGCTCCAGGAAGCCCGGCCACGGCTTGGCCGGCGCGGGCGGCCCCTGCGGCTCGGCGGACGCGAGCGGCGTACGGTCGTCGAGGCCGACCACGATCTGGTCCTGCTCGCCCGCGAGCTCCATGCGGACGTCGTAACCGGCCCCGTTGCACCGGGTGGCCGTCGCCGTGGCCAGCGTGCCGTCGTCCAGGGTCAGCAGCGCCGTCGCCGTGTCCACGTCGCCCGCGTCCCGGAACATGGCGGGGCCCGCGTCCGAGCCGGTCGCGTACACCTCGGTCACCTCATGGCCCGTCACCCACCGCAGGATGTCGAAGTCGTGCACCGAGCAGTCCCTGAACAGGCCGCCGGAGAGCGGCAGATACGCGGCCGGCGGGGGAGCGGGGTCGGACGTCGTGGCCCGCACGGTGTGCAGCCGGCCGAGCGCCCCGGTGCGCACCGCGGTGCGCGCCGCCGAGTACCCCGCGTCGAACCTGCGCATGAAGCCCAACTGGAGCACACTGCCGGCTCGCTCGACCTCGTGCAGCGCGCCCAGGGTCCCCGCCAGGTCCAGCGCGATCGGCTTCTCGCAGAAGGCGGGCAGCCCGGCGCGTGCCGCGCGGCCGATGAGATCGGCGTGTGCCGAGGTCGCCGACGCGATCACGACGGCGTCCACCCCCGCCGCGAGCACCTCGTCGGCGGATGCGGCGGTGGCGGCCCCGGTCCGCGCCGCGACCTCGGCGGCGCGGGCGGCGTCCGCGTCCGCGACCACCAGCGAGGTGACGGCGCGGTGGCGTGCAAGGACGCCCGCGTGGAAGGAGCCGATCCGGCCCGTGCCGATGATTCCGATGCGCATGGACCCAACGTGCCGCTCCCCGGGCGCACTGTCAACTATATGTCCTGACAAACCGAAGGGTGCGGCGCGACCGTACGCGGTACGCTCCCTGCCGTGCCCAAACCCACCGCCGACTCCGCCGCCCTGGGGCTTGGCGTGGACCGCAGCAGTCCCGTCCCGCTCTACCACCAGCTGGCCCAGCAGCTGGAGGCGGCCGTCGAGCAGGGGCGCCTCGCACCCGGCAGCCTCCTCGGCAACGAACTCGACCTCGCCGCGCGGCTCGGGCTGTCCCGGCCCACCGTCCGCCAGGCCATCCAGTCGCTCGTCGACAAGGGGCTCATGGTGCGCCGGCGCGGGGTCGGCACCCAGGTCGTGCACAGCCGGATCAGACGCCCGCTCGAACTGAGCAGCCTCTACGACGACCTGGAGACCGCAGGCCGGCAGCCGACGACCCGCGTCCTGCGCAGCACGGTCGAGCCGGCCACCCCCGAGATCGCCGCCGCACTCGGGGTCGAGGAGGGCGGCGACGTCAACTTCGTCGAGCGCGTGCGGTACGCGCACGACGAGCCGATCGCGCTGCTGCGCAACCACCTGCCGACGCGACTGCTCGACCTCTCCGCCGAGCGGCTCGAGTCGACCGGTCTGTACCGGATGATGCGCGCCTCGGGGATCACCCTGCACAGCGCCCGGCAGACCGTTGGGGCCCGCGCGGCCACAGCGGAGGAGGGAGAACTGCTCGCGGAGCCGGCGGGAGCGCCACTGCTGACGATGGAACGCATCACGTTCGACGACGGCGGCCGGGCGGTCGAATTCGGCTCGCACGTCTACCGCGCCTCGCGGTACGCCTTCGAGTTCCAGCTGCTGGTCCGGTCCTGAGATTCCGGGCTCCGCGGGCCCGGGGTCAGAATGTTCGGACAAAATCGTTGACGCGGTCATGCGGGGTCGCTAGAACGACGTGAGGGCGCGGCCCGCGCCCCTGCCGGGTCACACCGGTCCGGGCTCGGGGATACTTGGCCCGCCGGGCGGCGACTCCGCCCTCCCCGGCTTCACCAGGCAGCACAGCGAGCAGCACAAGAAGGGCACGGCGTCGTGGCAAGGGTTCGTACAGGGGTACGCGTGATGGGCGCCGTGCTGGCAACGGTGCTGGCGGCCTCCCTCGCGGGATGCAGCAGCACCGGCGGCAAGCGGGCGGAGGAGCGCGCCGCCCAGCAGGCGGCCGAGGGCCGGTCCGCGGTGAACACGCCCCGCTGGACGTTCGCCATGGTCACCCACTCGGGTGACGGCGACACCTTCTGGGACATCGTCCAGAAGGGCGCCGAGCAGGCGGCCGCCAAGGACAACATCAACTTCCTCTACTCGCACAACGACGAGGGCCAGCAGCAGGCCGAGCTCGTCCAGACCGCGATCGACAAGAAGGTCGACGGCCTGATCGTCTCGCTCGCCAAGCCCGACTCGATGAAGGCCGCCGTGGCCAAGGCCGTCAAGGCCGGCATCCCGGTCATCACGGTGAACTCCGGCTCCGCCGAGTCCAAGGCCTTCGGCGCCCTCACGCACATCGGCCAGGACGAGTCCATCGCGGGCGAGGCCGTCGGCGACGAGCTCGACAAGCGGGGCCGCAAGAAGGCCCTGTGCATCCTGCACGAGCAGGGCAACGTCGGCCACGAGCAGCGCTGCGCCGGAGCGAAGAAGTCCTTCGACGGGACGATGCAGAACCTCTACGTCGACGGCACCAACATGCCCGACGTCCAGGCGTCCATCGAGGCCAAGCTCGACTCCGACAAGAGCATCGACGCCGTCGTGACGCTGGGCGCCCCGTTCGCCGCCGCGGCCGTCAAGGCGAAGCAGACCGCGGGCAGCAAGGCCGAGATCGACACCTTCGACCTCAACGCGAGCGTCGCCACCGGCCTCCAGAACAAGACGCTCGGCTTCGCCGTCGACCAGCAGCCCTACCTCCAGGGGTACGAGGCCGTCGACCTGCTCTGGCTCTACCGCTACAACCAGAACGTGCTCGGCGGCGGCCTGCCCGTCCTGACCGGCCCGCAGGTCATCACCGCCGACGACGCCGACGCGCTCGCCGATTACACGAACCGGGGGACGCGATGACAGCGACCGGGCAACCGGCGGCGTCCCACACCGACGAACGCCTGCTGCGCACATCCCCGCTGCGCAAGCTGCTCGGCCGCCCCGAGCTGGGCTCGGTCGTCGGGGCCGTGGCCGTCTTCCTCTTCTTCGCGCTCGTCGCGGACAGCTTCCTGCAGACCTCCAGCCTCGGCACGGTGCTGTACGCGGCCTCCACCATCGGGATCATGGCCGCGCCCGTGGCGCTGCTGATGATCGGCGGCGAGTTCGACCTGTCCGCCGGTGTCATGGTGACCAGCTCCGCGCTGATCTCCTCGATGTTCAGCTACCAGATGACCGCCAACGTCTGGGTCGGCGTCTTCGTGTCGCTGCTGGTCACCCTGGGTTTCGGCGCCTTCAACGGCTTCATGCTCACCCGCACCAAGCTGCCGAGCTTCATCATCACGCTCGGCACGTTCCTGATGCTGACCGGCCTGAACCTCGGCTTCACCAAGCTGATCGGCGAGACCGTCTCGACCAAGTCCATCGGGAACATGGAGGGCTTCGCCTCCGCCCGTAAGGTCTTCGCCTCCTACCTCACCATCGGCGACGTCGAGCTGAAGGTCACCATCCTGTGGTGGGCCGCGCTCGTCGCGATCGCCACCTGGATCCTGATCCGCACCCGCTTCGGCAACTGGATCTTCGCCGTCGGGGGCCAGGCAGACGCCGCCCGCGCGGTCGGCGTCCCGGTGATCCGCACGCGGATCGGGCTCTACCTCGGCGTCGCCTTCGCCGCCTGGGTCTCGGGCCAGCATCTGCTGTTCTCCTACGACGTGGTGCAGTCGGGCGAGGGCGTCGGCAACGAGCTGATCTACATCATCGCGGCCGTCATCGGCGGCTGTCTGATCACCGGCGGCTACGGCTCCGCGATCGGGTCAGCGGTCGGCGCGATCATCTTCGGCATGACCAGCAAGGGCATCGTCTACGCGGAGTGGAACCCCGACTGGTTCAAGTTCTTCCTGGGAGCGATGCTGCTCCTGGCCACCCTGCTCAACCATTGGGTACGCAAGCGCGCGGAGGCGACGAAATGACGGCCACCCAGGCTCCGGCCCCCCGGGACACGGCCGGCCAGGCACTCGTCGAGCTCGACGGCGTCAGCAAGTACTACGGCAACATCAAGGCCCTGGAGAACGTCTCCCTCGAGGTCCGCGCGGGGGAGATCTCCTGCGTGCTCGGCGACAACGGCGCCGGCAAGTCGACCCTCATCAAGATCATCGCGGGGCTGCACCGGCACGACGCCGGTACCTTCCTGATCGAGGGCGAGGAGACCACGCTCGTCAACCCGCGCGACGCCCTGGACCGGGGTATCGCCACCGTCTACCAGGACCTGGCCGTCGTCCCGCTGATGCCGGTCTGGCGCAACTTCTTCCTCGGCTCCGAGCCGACGAAGGGCTCGGGCCCGTTCAAGCGCCTGGACGTGCGGCGGATGCGCGAGACCACCCGCGCGGAGCTGCTGCGCATGGGCATCGACCTCCGCGACGTCGACCAGCCCATCGGCACGCTCTCCGGCGGTGAGCGCCAGTGCGTGGCCATCGCGCGCGCCGTGTACTTCGGTGCCAAGGTCCTCGTCCTCGACGAGCCGACCGCGGCGCTCGGCGTCAAGCAGTCGGGGGTCGTGCTCAAGTACGTCGCGGCCGCCAGGGACGCCGGCCTCGGCGTGGTCCTCATCACGCACAACCCGCACCACGCGTATCTCGTCGGTGACCGTTTCGTGCTGCTGAAGCGCGGCGTCATGTCCGGCAGCCACACCAAGGACGACGTCACGCTGGACGAACTGACGCGTCAGATGGCCGGTGGGAGCGAGCTCGACCAGCTCAGCCACGAGCTGGAGCGAGCCCCGTCACCCGACCGGATCGACGGCCGTCCGGCCGGTGACGACACCCCGTAAACCCTGTCCCGCTTCCCTCGCCTCCGGCCCGCAGATCCGTTCCGGGGGCGCGGGAATGGCAGAATCGGGTACGGCGGGCGCCGTCCGCCGCCGGACTGATCACCGCCCGGCCCCCCGACCTGCGCAGGGACGATGAGCACGTACCGCGACTTCACACACCGCGGCTCCGCCCGCGCCACCGTCCTGCGGACCGTCGGCACCAAGGAGCGGCGCTCGCACCTCACGGCGCCCAGAGTCCCCACGGTCGGCATCGACATCGGCGGGACGAAGGTGATGGCCGGGGTCGTCGACGCCGACGGCAACATCCTGGAGACCATCCGGGCCGAGACGCCGGACAAGTCCAAGAGCCCCCAGGTCGTCGAGGACACCATCGTCGAGCTGGTCCTCGACCTCTCCGACCGGCACGATGTGCACGCCGTCGGGATCGGCGCGGCGGGCTGGGTCGACGCCGACCGCTCCAAGGTGCTGTTCGCCCCGCACCTCGCCTGGCGCGACGAGCCCCTCCGCGACGCCCTCGCCTCCCGTCTTGTGGTCCCCGTGATGGTGGACAACGACGCCAACACGGCGGCCTGGGCGGAATGGCGCTTCGGCGCCGGCCGCGGCGAGGACCACCTGGTCATGATCACGCTGGGCACCGGAATCGGCGGCGCGATCCTGGAGGACGGGCACGTCAAGCGCGGCAAGTACGGGGTCGCGGGTGAGTTCGGCCATATGCAGGTCGTGCCCGCGGGACACCGCTGCCCGTGCGGCAACCGTGGCTGCTGGGAGCAGTACAGCTCGGGCAACGCCCTGGTGCGTGAGGCCAAGGAGCTGGCCGCCGCCGACTCCCCGGTCGCGTACGGGATCATCGAGCGGGTCAAGGGCAACATCCCCGACATCACCGGGCCGCTCATCACCGAGCTGGCCCGTGAGGGCGACGCGATGTGCGTCGAGCTCCTCCAGGACATCGGCCAGTGGCTCGGCGTCGGCATCGCGAATCTGGCGGCCGCCCTCGACCCGTCCTGCTTCGTCATCGGCGGTGGTGTCAGCGCCGCCGACGATCTGCTGATCGGCCCGGCCAGGGACGCCTTCAAGCGTCAGCTCACCGGCCGTGGCTACCGCCCTGAGGCCCGGATCGCGAAGGCGCAGCTCGGCCCCGAGGCCGGCATGGTCGGCGCCGCCGACCTGGCGCGCCTGGTCGCCCGGAGATTCCGGCGGACCAACCGCCGCCGGGTCGAGCGCTACGAGCGGTACGCGCAGTTCTACGACCAGGCCGCGAGCACCATCCGTAACACGCGTAGCACCCGGCCCGCCGAGTGACCCGCGGGCCGCGCCCCGCGGCACCCCGGGCCACCCGCACTCCGCTCCGTACCGCAGCTTCGAGGGATCACCGAACATGACCGCAGCCGAGCACCACATCGTGCCGCGCCAGCCCCCTACGTCCGGCTCCTCGGGGTCCTCCGGGGCTTCCGGCTCCTCCGGGTCCTCGGGATCGTCGGGCTCTTCGGGTCCCTCAGGCACCTCGGGTTCCCCGGGGGACGGCGGCGGGACGCCTCCCCAGGACCAGGACCGGCGCAAGGTGATCAGACGGCGCCTGATCACGCTGACCATCATCGTGCTGCTCATCGGCATCCCGGCCGGCTACCTGGTGATCTCCGCAGGCCAGAGCCGCCGCTCCGGCCAGGACAAGGAGGCCGAGGCCGCGGCCCAGGGGCTGCGCGAGGACTGGCCGTCAGGCATGCAGCGCCGGATCTTCGAACTGCCCGTCCCGGGCAACGCGGAAGGCGTCCAGTACTACGAGACGAACAACTGGAAAGCCAGCCGGATGTACGTGAAGTTCCGTACGACCTCCGCCGGACTCGACCGCTTCCTGAGCGGTGTCGGCACCGGCCGGGCCGCGCTGGAGACCGGCAAGGTCAGCATCGGCGAACGGGACACGAGGATCACCGGGTGGTTCTTCGGACCGGGCGTCGACTGGGCGGGTACGGTCCACACGAACAAGAACCCGCGCCCCACCCAGACGATCACCGTCAACATGACGGATCCGGCGGCTCCGGTCGTCTACGTGGTCTCCGCGGCGACCCCCTGACAGGGAGCCGACGGACCGCGGGCCCGCGCCTCAGGCGGCCGGCCGGCTCGCGAGCACCTCGTCGATCACCCGGCGGGCGATGGCCGCCATGGACGGGGCGGACTCCCGGTAGTAGCTCAGTTCGAGGAGAGCGACCGACAGCGCCCAGCCCCGGCCGCGCGCCCAGGCGTGGTCGTCGCAGTCCAGCGCGGATCTGAAGACGCCCCGGGCCTCGGCGGGGAGGACGTACCAGGCCGGGATCAGATCGACGGCGGGATCGCCGAGACCCAGACAACCGAAGTCGATGACGCCGCTCAGCCGACCTCGCGCCAGCAGCAGATTCCCCGGTTGCAGGTCCGCGTGGATCCAGACGCCCGGGCGGTCCCACGCGGGAGCGGCCAGGGCCGCCTCCCACTCCGCGGTCGCCGCGGCGGCGTCGACGACCCCGCTCAGCTCACCGATCGCCTTGCGCGTCACGGCGTCCCGCTCCCGCAGCGGTTCGTCGCGGTACGAGGCCGGCCCGTCGCCCGGATCGATCCGGCGCAGCGCCGTGATGAACCCGGCGAGGTCCTCTCCGAGCGGGGCGGGCTCGCGGAGGGGTTCCCTGCCCGGATTGTGCCCCTCCAGCCAGCGGTATACGGACCAGGGCCAGGGGTAGCCGTCGGCCGGCGCTCCCTTTGCCAGGGGCACCGGTACGGGTACCGGCAGCCGCGGGGCCAGCCGGGGCAGCCAGACGTGCTCCTTGTGGATGTCCTGCACGGCCGCGGACCGGCGCGGCAGCCGCACCACCATGTCCTCGCCCAGGCGGTACATGACGTTGGAGGTGCCGGAGGAGCTGACCCGTTCGACGGGTAGCTCCTTCCAGCCGGGGAACTGACCGGCGATCAGCCGGCGCACGAGGGCGGTGTCGATGTCCGGCTCGTCGGCGTGCATCCTGCCTGTGCTCATGGAGACCCTGCTTTCCAGTCGTGGGTTCGAATCCGCTGTCGGTCCTGTGTGACGGCGCCATCCGAACCCTCCGTGGCCCGAGCCGTCAATTCTGGCGTGACGTTCCATGCCGTGGCCCGTGCCCGTGCCCGTACCGGCGGAGGTCGGGGAGCCCGCCTTCGGGTATCCGTGGCCGTGGGCGTGCCACAGCGGTCCGTCGGCATGCGCGGAGCCCTGAAGGGCGGGACAGTGAACAGTGGCGTACACAAGCCGGAGTCCCCGCGTGAAAAAGGTTCCGGCCCAAGAGCGGCACCGGCACAAATCGCTCAGCCCCTCCGGAAGGATGCACATCGTGCGCGCACTGACCTGGCAAGGCAAGAGGGACGTCCGGGTGGAGACCGTGCCCGATCCGCGGATCGAGGATCCGACGGACATCATCGTGAGGATCACCTCCACCGGCGTCTGTGGCTCGGACCTGCACCTGTACGAGGTCCTCGGCCCCTTTCTCGATCCGGGGGACATCCTCGGCCACGAGCCCATGGGTGTCGTGGAGGAGACCGGTTCTCAGGTGACATCGCTCGCCCCTGGGGACCGGGTCGTCGTCCCCTTCAACATCTCGTGCGGGCACTGCTACATGTGTGATCGCGGGCTGCACTCCCAGTGCGAGACGACGCAGGTCCGCGAGCGTGGCATGGGTGCCTCTCTCTTCGGCTTCAGCAAGCTGTACGGCCAGGTGCCCGGGGGACAGGCGGAGCTGCTGCGTGTGCCCTTCGGGGACAGCCTGCCGATCAAGGTTCCGCACGGGCCCGCGGACGATCGGTTCGTCTACCTCTCCGACGTGCTTCCCACCGCCTGGCAGGCCGTGGAGTACGCGGCGATCCCGCCCGGTGGCACGGTAACCGTCCTGGGACTCGGGCCGATCGGTGCGATGGCGGCGCGGATCGCCCGGCACCGGGGTGCGGGCCTGGTGGTGGGTGTCGACCTCGTACCCGAACGGCTGTCCCGCGCCGCCGCGGACGGAGTGAAGTGCCTCGACCTGCGCCGGCACGGCAAGGACCTGGGCGACGCCATCCGCGATCTCACCGACGGACGAGGTACCGACGCGGTGATCGACGCGGTCGGCATGGAGGCACACGGCGCCCCCGTGGCAAAGGCCGCGCACACGGTCGTGGGAATGCTGCCCGACGCGCTCGGGGAGCGACTGATGGAAACCGCGGGCCTGGACCGTTTGACAGCCTTCCGGGCAGCGGTCGACGTGGTGCGCAGGGGTGGAACGATCTCGGTGGTCGGTGTGTACGGAGGAGCGGCCGACCCCCTGCCGATGCTGACCATGTTCGACAAGCAGATCCAGCTGAGGATGGGACAGGCCAACGTCAAGCGCTGGGTCGACGACATCCTCCCGCTCCTCACCGACGAGGACCCGTTGGGCGTCGACCGTTTCGCCACACACAGGCTGCCGCTCGAAGAGGGGCCGCAGGCGTACAAGACCTTCCAGGCCAAGCAGGACGGCATGATCAAGACCCTGCTGGTCCCCTGAGCGACAGGACGTCGGCGCCCTCATGCGCGTAGGCGAGTGCGACTGCCCGCCCGATACCGGAATCTGCAGGATGTCGGGCCCCAGGCGGCTCCATGTTCCGTGCAGATCGAGCCAGGCTGCTCCGTCGCCCGCCGCGAAGGTCTCCAGTCCCGTCGCTGTGTCCTCCGCCCCGCGTTCGAGGACCGCGCATCGGCCGTCCGGCAACGGGTGCGCCAGCACACGCGGGGCACGGCTCCATCTGAGCCCTTCCTCGTGGAGTTCCAGGCCGTTGAGAACCGGCGAGGCCGCAGCCAGCGGGTAGAAGGCGCTGAAGAGGTCGCTGACGTAGTCGGGATGGACACCACGGTCACTGCGGACCGCACCGCCGGGCTCGGGCTGCGCCTCCAGCACCTCCACGCTCCACCCCGCAGCGGCGAGGAGATTCGCGGCGACGAGACCGTTCGGCCCCGCCCCGACAACCACCGCGTCCGGCATCGATACCTCCACGTGTTCCGGGCCTTACGGGTCCGTCGTGCCCCCGCCTCGCCGTTCGGGCAGCCAGGGGCCTGCGGTCACGCTGTGTGATGCGCGCCCTTCGGTGTTCGCTCCACGATGTCCGCCAACCGCGCGAGTAGGCTGCGGTGACGCAGGCCCTGTTCACCCCCTTCCCGCCGGTACGCTCCGCTCTCCGTCTTGCCGCCAGGCTCCGGGTGTCCGGCGGTCTGCGGATGGCCCGGACGATGCTGCTGCCCGTGCGCCGCCTCGGGGAGGAGGAGTTCCGCGGCGAAGGGGCCAGGCTCCTCCTCGCGGGCAACGCGCTGCACGCGGACCTCGGCCCCGAGGCCGCGGGAAGCGGAGGCTTCGGATGGCTCATGTCCATGCTCGGCCAGACCTACGGCTTCCCGGTCCCGGTAGGGGGAGCCGGGGCGCTCACGGCGGCCTTGGTGCGCCGGCTGGAGCGACACGGCGGCGTGGTCCGCTGCGGAGAGCGCGTGACCGAGGTCGTCGTACGCGGCGGACGCGCCGTAGGCGTACGCACCGCGGGGGGCGAAGCCGTACCTGCCTCCCGCGCCGTCCTCGCCGACGTGTCCGCGCCGGCGCTGTACGGCGAACTGGTCGCCGCACGGCACCTGCCCGGCCGGTTGCTGAGCGACCTGCGCCGGTTCCAGTGGGACTTCGCGACGTTCAAGGTCGACTGGGCGCTGAACGGTCCCGTGCCCTGGACGGCCGGGGACGCGTCCACGGCGGGAACCGTCCACCTGGCCGACGGGGTCGACGGTCTCACCCGCTTCGCTGCCCAGATCGCGACCGGCCAGGTGCCCGACCGCCCCTTCCTTCTCTTCGGGCAGATGACCACCGCCGACTCCACGCGCTCGCCCGTCGGCACGGAGTCGGCCTGGGCGTACACCCATGTGCCGCACCGGATCAAGGGAGACGCGGGTGAGGACGGCCTGACGGGGCGATGGGACCGGCGCGAGCAGGAAGCCATGGCCGACCGTATGGAGAACGAGGTCGAACGCTGGGCACCCGGGTTCCGCTCCCGCATCACGTCACGGCGTCTTCTCGCGCCGACCACGCTCGAGTCCATGAACGCCAACCTGCACGGCGGCGCGATCAACGGTGGGACCGCAGCGGCGCACCAGCAGCTGGTGTTCCGCCCGACGGCCGGCACCGGCCGGCCCCGAACACCCGTGAAGGGCCTGTACCTCGCCTCGGCCTCGGCCCACCCGGGCGGCGGCGTGCACGGAGCTCCCGGCGCCAACGCCGCACGTGCGGCGCTGCGCCGCCCTCCATTCGCCGGTCGGTCCAGGCCTGCCGACGGCTAGAGCTCGACCGTCTCGGCCGTGGTGATGGTGGCTTGCATGTTGCGCTCCATCATGAGCAGGGCGGCGTCGGCGAGGTCGCTGTGAATGTGAGCAACGGCGTCCTCGGGGACGGCGACCCGGAGATGGCGGATGTGGTGCTCGTAGGTGTTGATCATGTCAATCAGGATGAGAGAGCTTTCCCCATGAGGCCATGGTCCCACCGCGACGACGGCGTGCATGTTGCCGACCGGCAGTGCGGCACCGAGCCTCCGGATGGCGCAGTACATGTGTCGGCCGCCGCGGCGGGGGGTACCCGTGGCCAGTCGATATCTGCCTTCCGAGTGCTGATCGCTCTGCGCCTGGTGGCACTGCCCGTCAACGGATCGGACCCCAGTGAGCGAGAAGAAGAATCCCGTATCGGCTGCCGCTGACAAGGTCGTGGAGAAGGTTCGGGAGGCAGCGCGCCCGGCGAACGAGATTCCGGGCGCCCCCAGCCCGGAAGCCGCGTCCGTCGAGGAGCCGACCGAAGCGCGTGAACCGCTCCCGCCCACGCACGACCAGCGGGGACCGGACACCTACAGCCCCACCGGGCAGGACACCGCAGTCCCGCAGAGCCAGGTCGCCCAGGATGGTGCCTACCTCACAACAGCCCAGGGTGCGCGCCTGTACGACACCGACCACTCCCTGAAGGCCGGCCCTCGTGGTCCTGTGCTGCTTCAGGACCACCATCTGCGCGAGAAGATCACTCACTTCGATCACGAGCGCATTCCCGAGCGAGTCGTACACGCCCGCGGCGCCGCCGCGCACGGCGTATTCCGTGCGTACGGTGCCGCGGTGGGGATCAGCAAGGCGGCCTTCCTTGCCGAGGGTGTCGAGACGCCGGTGTTCGTACGCTTCTCCACCGTCCTGGGCTCGCGCGGATCGGCGGACACCGTGCGCGACACCCGGGGCTTCGCGACGAAGTTCTACACCGACGAGGGCGTCTTCGACCTGGTAGGCAACAACATCCCGGTCTTCTTCATCCAGGACGCGATCAAGTTCCCGGACGTGATCCACGCCGGCAAGCCGCACCCGGACCGCGAGATCCCGCAGGCGCAGAGCGCCCACGACACGTTCTGGGACTTCGTCACCCTCCACACGGAGGCGACCCACCACACGCTGTGGAACATGTCGGACCGCGGCATCCCGCGTTCGTACCGGATGATGGAGGGCTTCGGCATCCACACCTTCCGGCTGGTCAACGCCGAAGGCTCCACCACGCTGGTGAAGTTCCACTGGAAGCCGAAGCTGGGCGTGCACTCGCAGGTGTGGGAGGAAGCACAGATCACCGCCGGTATGGACCCGGACTTCCACCGACGCGACCTCGCGGACGCGATCGAGGCCGGTGCCTTTCCCCAGTGGGAGCTGGGAGTGCAGACCTTCCCGGACACCGAGGACCAGATGTTCGAGGGCATCGACCTGCTGGACCCGACGAAGATCGTGCCCGAGGAGCTGGCTCCGGTCCGTCCGATCGGCCTGATGACCCTCAACGCCAATCCGTCGAACTTCTTCGCAGAGACCGAACAGGTCGCCTTCCACGTCGGCCACCTGGTGCCCGGCATCGACGTCACCGACGACCCGCTGTTGCAGGGGCGTCTCTTCTCCTACCTCGACACCCAGATCAGCCGGCTCGGAGGGCCCAACTTCGGGCAGCTGCCGATCAACCGCACGCACGCACCCGTCAACGACACACTGCGGGACGGCATGCACCAGACCGCGGTGCACCGGGGTGTGGCACCGTACCGGCCCAACTCCCTCGACGGAGGCTGCCCGTTCCTCGCAGGCGCGGACACCGGGGCCTACATCGAAGTTCCCGCCGAGGTACCGGCGGCCCGCAAGGTGCGTGACGCGGCAGCCTCCTTCGACGACCACTTCAGCCAGGCCCGGCTGTTCTGGCTCAGCATGACCCCCACCGAGCGGGAACACATCGTCGCCGCTTACACCTTCGAACTCGGAAAGTGCTGGGAGCAGGCCGTCAAGGAACGGGCGCTGCGGGTGCTCGCGAACATCGACGCGGATCTCTGTACGCAGGTCGCTGCCGGTCTGGGCCTTCCGGCACCGGAAGCGAGTATCCCGCAGGCGCCGGTCGCACCGAGCCCCGCACTGTCCCAGCTCGGCCAGGAATGGCCCGTCGACGGCCGGATCATCGGCATCGTCACCGACGGCGCGGACGACCTGGACGGCGTGCGCGAAGTGCGGCGTACGGTCCTCGACGCCGGCATGGTTCCGCTGGTCATCGCACCGGCGGGAGGCACGCTCGGCCCGGGCGACGATCCGGTCACCGTGCAGCGCACCCTCACCACCGCCCGGTCCGTCGAGTTCGACGCCATTCTGCTGGCCGGAGCACCGGCCCCGGCGGCGGACGCCTACGGGGCCCGCGACGCCAAGGCCGATGACAGCGCTGCCGTGGCCACCGGCGTGGACCCCCGGCTCCTGCTGATGATCACCGAGGCGTTCCGCCATGGCAAGGCCATCGGAGCCTGGGGCGCAGGTGCCAACGCTCTGGAATCAGCCGGTCTGCCCGCGAACTCGGCGGGCGTGGTGTCCGGTGAAGCCGCACCCGCGGTCCTGGAGGCCGTGGCCGGTCTCCTGCGGGGGCACCGGGCCTGGGACCGTTTCACACCCGCTCTCTGACAGGGACGCCAGTCACGATCCGCGCTGTCCCAGCTCGCCGGCAGGGGCGGCGGGAGCGTCACGAGACGGACGCTCCCGCCGCCCCCGACCGGGGCTCCCGGCGCCGTCTCCCTGGGCCTGCGCCCGTATCGTTTTCGCCCTCCTGCACCGGGAAGCCGCACACCATGGACCACTCGAAAGCTCCCGTTCTCGACGCCCTGAAGGCGTACCAGGCACAGGAGCAACTGCCGTTCACCCCGCCCGGTCACAAGCAGGGCCGGGGAGCCGACCCGAGAGTAAGGGCTGTGCTGGGAGACGCTCTCTTCGGTGCGGACATGCTCGCGGTGTCCGGCCTGGACGACCGGACACAGTCGAAGAAGGTCCTGGAGCGGGCGGAAGACCTCATGGCCGACGCCGTCGGTGCGGAGCACACGTTCTTCTCCACCTGCGGCAGCTCGCTGTCGGTGAAGGCCGCCATGCTGTCCGTCGCCGGACCGCACGAAAAGCTTCTGGTCGGACGCGACGCGCACAAATCGGTCATCTCCGGCTTGATCCTTGCCGGTATCCGCCCGGTGTGGGTCGATCCCCAGTGGGACCCCGATCTTCACCTTGCCCACCCGCCGGCCCCCGAGGCCTTCCGGGCGGCGTTCGAGCAGCACCCGGATGCGCGGGGGGCGCTGGTCACCAGTCCCACCCCGTACGGAACCTGCGCCGACATCGGAGCCATCGCGACGCTGTGCCACGAGCACGGAGTACCGCTGATCGTGGACGAAGCGTGGGGCGCGCACCTGCCCTTCCACCCCGAGCTGCCCACCTGGGCCATGGACGCCGGCGCGGACGTGTGCGTCACGTCGGTCCACAAAATGGGCTCCGGGCTCGAACAAGGGTCGGTCTTCCACCTGCGTGGCGACCTGGTCGCCGCCTCGACCCTCGCCTCCCGCGCCGACCTCCTGGACACCACCAGCCCCTCGGTCCTCATCTACGCCGCCCTCGACGGCTGGCGTCGCCAGATGGTCGAGCACGGCCGCGAGCTCCTGGACGACGCGCTCTCCAGGGCCCGCCGTGTGCGCGAATCCATCGAGGCCATCGATGGCCTGCACGTCAACGACCGCGACGACTTCTGCGCGCCCGGGCGCGCCTTCGATCTGGACCCCCTCCAGGTCTTCATCGATCTGAGTGGAGTCAAGTTCAGCGGTTACGACGCCGCCGACTGGCTGCGCCGAAATCATCGCATCAACCTGCACACCTCCGACCACCGGCGAATCAACGCCCAGCTCACCCACGCCGACGACGACGCGACCACGGCGCGCCTCCTCGACGGCCTGCGTGACCTCGTGGCCCGCGCCGACGAGCTGCCACCGGCCCCGGACATCCGCATCCCGGACCCCGGCGACCTCCGTCTGCGGCAGGCGACGCTTCCGCGCGACGCCTTCTTCGGCGATGTCGAGCAGGTTCCCGCAGGCCAGGCGGTCGGCCGTGTCTGTGCCGAGATGCTCACGCCCTACCCTCCAGGGATCCCCGCGGCCCTTCCCGGCGAGGTGCTCGACCAGGCCGCGGTGAACTACCTGTGCACCGGTGCCGACGGGGGGATGCTCATCCCCGATGCCGCTGACAGCACCCTCGGCACGATTCGCGTGTCTGTGCACGACGTCGGCGCCGACTGAGCGGGCGGGCCCCTCGACCTGCGGTCACCGACGAAGTGCCGGGCGACCTCCGCCTGCTGCTTCAGCAGAGCCGAGCCCTCCCGGAGGGTGCTCCACAGACGACGCGGGTCGTGCGGCCCCGCCCACTCGGGTTTCCTCGCCCGTGAGGGCCGACGCCAGCAGCCGCCCGGCCACGGCGCCTCCGGCCATGCCCCAACCGCCGAACACGGCAGCCGCAGGGGTTCGGGGCGTGGCCCGGGTCGGTCCTGCACGCTGCCGGTCCCCGGGCCGCCACCACGGCGGCGGCCCGGGGACCGGTAACGGTGTCTTCCTGAGGGACGGGAGAAGCCGCACCTCAGGCCGTCATCGGTTCGGCCTTCCCTGTGCGGCGGCGCCCGTCAGGTGAGGGTCCAGCGCTGGTTGCTCCCGTTCGAGCAGGAGTAGAGCTGGATCTGGGTGCCGTTGGCGGTGCCGGCCCCGACGGCGTCGAGGCAGAGGCCGGACTGGACGCCGACGATGGATCCGTCGGAGTTGACGCGCCACTTCTGGTTGTCTGCGCCCCAGCAGCTGTAGATCTGGACCTTGCTGCCGTTGCTCGTGCCGGCGGCGTCCAGGCACTTGTCGCCGTAGACCCGGAGCTCGCCCGAGTCGCCGGCCGCCCACTGCTGGTTGGCACTGCTGCCGCAGTCCCACAGCTGGACCTGGGTGCCGTCGTTGGTGCCGCCGTCGGGCACGCCCAGGCAACGGTTCGAACCGACGCCCTTGATCTGCCCGGACCCCGTCGGGGGCTCAGTGGTGTCGCCACCGTTGAGTGCGTCGAGGACGGCCGAGTAGGCGGCCTTCTTGCTGCCGTCGTTGTTGAACAGCAGCGGCGTGTCCTGCGATCGCCAGGAGTCGCTGTCGCGCACACCCCAGACGGTGATGCCGAGGCAGCGCTCGACGGCCAGGCAGTCGTTGGTCACGTTGGCGTAGGTCGTGGGCGAGGCGCCCTGGATGTCCAGCTCGGTGACCGCCACGTCGACGCCCAGGGCGGCGAAGTTCTGCAGCGTGGTGCGGAAGTTGCTGTTGTAGGGGCTGCCGCTGTTGAAGTGCGACTGGAAGCCGACGCAGTCGATCGGCACGCCGCGCTGCTTGAAGTCCCGGACCATGGAGTACATGGCCTGGGTCTTGGCCCAGGTCCAGTCCTCCACGTTGTAGTCGTTGTAGCAGAGCTTGGCGGACGGGTCGGCGGCGCGCGCGGTGCGGAAGGCGAGCTCGATCCAGTCGTTACCGCTGCGCTGCAGGTTGGAGTCGCGTCGGGCTCCCGAACTTCCGTCGGCGAAGGCCTCGTTCACGACGTCCCACTGGACGATCTTGCCCTTGTAGTGGGCCATCACGCCGTTGATGTGGCCGACCATCGCCTGGCGCAGATCGCTACCGCCCAGGCTCTGCATCCAGCCGGGCTGCTGGGAGTGCCAGGCCAGGGTATGGCCACGCACCTCCTTGCCGTTCTGCACCGCCCAGTTGTAGACACGGTCGGCGGAACTGAAGTTGAACTGCCCCCGCTGTGGTTCGGTGGCGTCGATCTTCATCTCGTTCTCGGCCGTCACCATGTTGAACTCACGGCTCGCGATCGACGTGTACGCCGAGTCACCCAGCTTGCCCGAGGCGATGGCGGTGCCGAAGTAGCGGCCGCTCTGCGCCGCCGCGGCGCCAAGGGTGCCTTCGGCGGCGTGTGCCGGCGGCGGAACCAGTGTGGCGACGACGCCGAGGACGCCGACGGCCAGCGCCGGCAGCAGGCCGCGGATCCTCCGGCCGATAACGGGTCTGAAAAGGGCATATGAGCCCATGACTGTGCCTCCAAGGTGGAAATCGCGGAAGAACTGGAGCGATGCGCGGATCTGCCGTGCAGCAGCACAGATTGCTGAGGCCGACGTTGTTCGGTATCTCGGACCACGGTCAGCGCCTCAGACAGGGATGATTGAGGTAGCGATGACGGGTCGTCAATACTCCCTGCAGAAGTGGTTTCGATTGACAGTCCGAAACTTTCTGCCGACCGGCGAGTGGGGGTGCGGTCCCAAAGCCGCCGTCGGTGGCGTCGCGGGGCGGGGTCGGGGTGCGGGTGTGGACGCTGTCCGCTCGGGCTTTCCCTGTCGTGTGTACGCCCTGGGCTGGTGAGATGTATCCGCACTCTCAGGGGAGATCCGGTCGGCGCGATGGCTCGTCAGGCTCAAAGGGGAGGCGCCGTTTGTGGTCAGATCGGCGACAAGCCTTGACCGGAGAACCCTGCATCCTTAGCTTGTGGCTCCAAGCTTGCGGCGATTCTCGAAACTTTCGGCATCGTCCCCATTCCATGGCATGTCTGCTCCGCTGCTCGTCAGGGTCAACTCAACCCACCCCCCCAGGAGGCGCGGCTCATGTGGTACCGCCACTTATCCCCGGCCCGGTCAAGACGCCTGCTCGCCGTACTCGCACCCTTGTTACTCGTGGCCACCTTCCTCGGCGCCCAGCCCGCCGAGGCGGCGACCGTGGACCCCGACGCCTCGTACGTGCTGGTCAATCGCAACAGCGGCAAGGCCCTGGACGTCTACAACATGGCGACCGAAGACGGCGCCCGCATCACCCAGTGGACCAGGAACGACCAGGCCCAGCAGCAGTGGCAGTTCGTCGACAGCGGAGGCGGCTACTACCGCCTCAGGTCCCGCCACTCGGGCAAGGTGCTGGACGTCCACAACTGGTCGACCGCGAACGGCGGCTCGATCGTCCAGTGGACCGACCTGAACGCCACGAACCA
Source organism: Streptomyces sp. NPDC048565 (assembly GCF_040650935.1). Lineage (NCBI taxonomy): Bacteria > Bacillati > Actinomycetota > Actinomycetes > Kitasatosporales > Streptomycetaceae > Streptomyces > Streptomyces sp. NPDC048565. The sequence goes on along the minus strand of NZ_JBEZIH010000034.1, from coordinate 15,537 downwards.
GCAGTGGCGGCTGACGGACAGCTCGGACGGCTACGTCAGGTTCATCTCGCGCCACAGCGGCAAGGCCCTTGAGGTACAAGGCGCCTCCACCGCCGACAACGCGAACACCGTCCAGTACGACGACTGGGGCGGCACCAACCAGCAGTGGCGGCTCGTCCAGGTCGGAAGCGACAGCTCCGGCCCGTGCGATCTGCCGTCGGCATACCGCTGGTCGTCGACGGGCGCACTGGCGCAGCCGAAGGCAGGGTGGGCCTCGCTCAAGGACTTCACCGTCGTCCCGTATGACGGCAGGCAACTTGTCTACGCCACGACGCACGACACCGGGACGAGCTGGGGTTCCATGAACTTCAGCCTGTTCTCCGACTGGTCGCAGATGGCTTCGGCCGGCCAGAACGCGATGTCGACCGCCACGGTCGCTCCCACGCTCTTCCACTTCGCGCCGAAGGACATCTGGGTGCTCGCCTACCAGTGGGGCGGAGCCAGCTTCTCCTACCGGACGTCGAGCGACCCCACCGATCCGAATGGGTGGTCAGCCCCGCAGACGCTCTTCTCCGGCAGTATCGCCGACTCCGGAACAGGACCCATCGACCAGGCGCTCATCGGGGACGGGACGAACATGTACCTGTTCTTCGCCGGTGACAACGGCAAGATCTACCGGGCCAGTATGCCGATCGGTAACTTCCCGGGCAGCTTCGGTGCGACCTCGACGGTGATCATGAGCGATACGACGAACAACCTGTTCGAAGCCCCGCAGGTCTACAAGCTGCAGGGCCAGAACCGCTACCTCATGATCGTCGAGGCGATCGGCTCACAGGGCCGCTACTTCCGCTCGTTCACGGCCACCAGTCCGGACGGCGCGTGGACACCACAAGCCGCGACCGAGAGCAATCCCTTCGCCGGCAAGGCCAACAGCGGCGCGTCCTGGACCAATGACATCAGCCATGGCGAACTGATCCGCACCAGCCCCGACCAGACCATGACCGTCGATCCCTGCAATCTGCAGTTGCTCTACCAGGGACGCAGCCCCGACTCCGGCGGCGACTACGGCCTTCTGCCCTACCGTCCGGGTCTGCTGACGTTGCAGCGCTGATGACGCGACACGAGTCCGGCCCCAGGCCGGGGCCGGCGTGGCGGGCTCGGCGGAAGGCCGAGCCCGTGCTCCCCTCGACTACCCAGGTACCGAAGTCCCCCCGCCGGGCGGCGCCGTCGAGGCGCGTACCACGAGTTCGGTGGCGAGCTCGATGTGGTGGGATCCGACCTTCTCGCCGTTCGCCAGTCGGAGGGCGGTACGCAGAGCCGCGCCGCCCATCTCCCGTAGCGGCTGGCGCACGGTGGTCAGTGGCGGCGAGGCCATCTGGGCGAGGCTCGTGTCGTCGAAGCCGACCACGCTCAGGTCTTCGGGGACGCGCAGACCTCGGGCGCGGGCGGCCTCGATGGCACCGAGGGCGATCTCGTCGTTGCCCGCGAAGATCGCTGTCGGTGGCTCCCGCAGGCCCAGGAGCGTCGTGGCGCCGAGCAGCCCGGTCTCGTACGTGAACTCTCCGGGGCTGACATAGGTGTCGGGCACCTGCGCCCCCTCCGCCTCCATGGCGGCGCGGTAGCCGTGCATCCGTGCCTGGTTGCACACGGCCATGGCCGGTCCGCCGAGGTAGGCGACACGGCGGTGGCCCAGGGAGAGCAGGTGCCGTGTCGCGGCCAGGCCGCCGGCGAAATTGGTCGCCCCGACGCTGTTGACCCGGCTGTCCGGCAGGTGCAGCGGGTCCAGCACGACCAGCGGAAGCCCGGACCGGGCCAGTTCGTTCAGGCGCGCCGTGGTGTACACGCTGGTGACGGCGATGACGGCGCGGCGCCCGGACGAGACCAGGTCCCGGGTCCAGTGGGGGGCGCTGGACGCCTTGCTGATCACGACGGAGGCGCCCGACTCGGCGGCGGAGTCGATGATGCCCTCCAGGGTCTCGGCCACGTACGACTTGAGACTGCCCTGGAACTGCACCTCGATGGTCGGGTTCTCGATCGCCTCGGTGTGGCGGAACACGGGCGCGAGGTACTCGTGCTGATGCAGCAGTTCCTGCACCCGGGTGCGGGTATGCGGCGCCACGTCACCGCGACCGTTGACCACTTTGGACACGGTCGCGACGGAAACCCCAGCCGCTCGGGCGATGTCCGCCAAAGTGGTGCGCCTGGTGTTCGGTCGCATCGGTTCCTCTCAGCTGTACGTCCACCGCTCCGGTGGGCCGCCGGCCGGGCCGGCAACACGGGTGGAACCGGTCAACCGTACGGCAATCCGGCCCCGTGCTCGCTTCGGGAGGTGCCGCCGGGCTCCCCGGCCCTGGCTCGTCCGGCCATCGCCACGGGGTCCCGGCGCAGAGCCCCCGCGCTGCCGCATCGCCCCTCACCTCCGATCTCTCTATTTCGAAAACGTTTCGATCCCCGTCAAGGGTCGCCACACAGCATCATCCGTCGGTCTCTCGTGGCGATCAAGCGGTCGGACAGTACGTCTGCACGAGTCTTGACAGGACATCAGCGCGAAACCTAATTTGCACGAACAGAGCTCGACGAAGGCCCATTTCGAAAACCTTTCACCCCTACTCACGAGAAGCCGGTGGCTCTCGAGTGCGGAGAAAAGACATGGCGCTCTCCCGACGTACCCTCCTCGGCTTGGCCGCCGGCGTGCCGGTCTCCGCGGCGCTGGCGGGCTGTGGTGGCTCATCCGGCCCCGGCAAGAGCGGCGGGGCCACGTACTGGTACCTGAACGGCCAGCCGCAGGAAGGCGTCAGAGCCGGCGCTGTGGACGCGTTCAACAAGGCTCACCCCAAGGGGCAGATCAAGGACACCACCTTCCAGAACGACGCGTACAAGACGAAGATCAAGACGGCCATCGGCGCGGGGCAGGCACCCACGATCATCTGGGGCTGGGGCGGCGGGACGCTGCGCACCTACGTGGAGGCCGGCCAGGTCGAGGACCTCACCTCGTGGTTCGGCGAACACTCCGAGGTCAAGAAGGGACTGTTCCCGTCCTCGTTCGGCGCGGCGACCGTCGACGGCAAGATCTACGCGATGCCGTGCGAGGTCGTTCAGCCGATCATCCTCTACTACAACAAGAAGGTCTTCGAGCAGGTCGGTGTGAAGCCACCTCAGTCCTGGGACGACGTCATGGCGCTGGTGCCCAGGTTCAACGCGAAGGGCATAGCGCCGTTCTCGCTCGGTGGCCAGTCCCGGTGGACGAACATGATGTGGCTGGAGTTCCTGTTCGACCGCATCGGCGGTCCCGAGGTGTTCCAGGCCATCACGGAAGGCGAGAAGAAGGCCTGGTCCAACCCGGACGCCATCACCGCGCTGACGCAGGTGCAGGAGCTGGTCGAAGCCGACGGGTTCGTCAAGGGCTTCTCCTCGATCACCGCGGACTCCAACGCCGACCAGGCGCTGCTGTACCGCGGCAAGGCCGCGATGATGCTGCACGGCGCCTGGTCGTACGGCATCCAGCAGGCCGACGGCGGGGACTTCGTCTCCAGCGGCTCCCTGGGCTACATGAACTTCCCGCCCGTGAACGGCGGCAAGGGTGATCCGGGCAACACCGTCGGCAACCCGGCCCAGTACCTTTCCATCTCGTCGAAGGCCGGCGCCGAGGAGAAGAAGATCGCCAAGGACTTCTTCGCCACGGGCGTCCTCCAGGACGAGGAGTCGAAGAAGTGGATCGACAACGGGTCGGTCCCGATCCGGCTCGGCACGGAGAAGCTGCTGGCGGCATCCAAGAACGCCGACTTCCTTCAGTTCACCTATGACGTCGCCAGCAAGGCCAAGGTCTTCGGCCAGTCCTGGGACCAGGCGCTCAGCCCTGCGGCCGCCGAGACCCTGCTGGACAACATCGCCAAGTTGTTCCAACTGAGCATCTCACCCAAGCAGTTCGCCACCAACCTCGACGCGGTCACCGCCAAATGACCTCTCTCACCAGCCATCCTCCGCGTCGCGAGCCGCGCGGCATCCTGCCCTGGCTGGCGGCGCCGGCGCTGGTGGTCTTCGTCGCCTTCGCCGTGATCCCGCTCGTCGGTGTCTTCGTACTGAGCTTCACCACATGGGACGGGATCGGCGCCATCCACCCCTCCGGGCTGACCAGTTGGCGTGCGGTGCTCACCGACCCCGGGTTGCCGCACGCCCTGTGGGTGACGTTCCTGGTGATGGCGGTGTCCTGGGCCGTGCAAACACCACTGAGCGTGCTGCTCGGTACGTTCATGGCAGGCCGACAGCGCTACCGCGCGGTGCTGGGCGTGGTCTACTTCATCCCGCTGATGCTCAGCTCGGCGGCGATAGCGATCGCGTACAAGGCCCTGCTGGACCCCAACTTCGGGCTCGGCTCCGGGCTGAAGATCCCGCTGCTCAGCCAGGACTGGCTGGGGCGGCCCGGGCTCGCGTTCGGGGTCGTCATCTTCGTCGTCTCCTGGCAGTTCATCCCGTTCCACTCCCTGATCTACCAGGGTGGTGTCCAGCAGATACCGAAGTCTCTCTACGAGGCGGCACAGCTGGACGGAGCCGGGCGGATCCGGCAGTTCTTCAGCATCACCCTGCCCCAGCTGAAATACACCGTCATCACCTCGTCCACGCTGATGGTGGTCGGGTCACTGACCTTCTTCGACCTCATCTACGTCCTGACCGAGGGCGGCCCCGGCGACGCCACCCGGGTCCTGGCACTGGACATGTACAAGCGGGGATTCCAGGCCAGCCTGATGGGACCGGCCAGCGCCATCGCGGTCATCCTCGTCCTGGTGGGTCTGGCCCTCGCCCTGCTGCTGCGCCGACTCGGCGGCCGGGACGCCGGCGCGAGCCAACTCGAGGGGGCCTGACGTGACCACCACGCCGACCGAGCCACGACACCTGCGGAAGACCGCCCACCGCACACGGCGGCACCTGCCCCGCCGGCGCAACTGGGCCGGCGGCCTGGCCGGATGGATCTGGCTCGTCATCGTCGCCGTACCCCTGTACTGGACCCTCATCACCAGTCTCAAGGCCCAGAGCCGCTACTACGCGAGCAACCCCCTGGTGCCGTCGGCCGACCCGACGCTGGAGAACTACCGGCTGGTCATCGAGTCCGACTTCCTCCGCTACTTCGTGAACAGCCTCGTCGTCACCGCCGGCGCCGTGGTGCCGGCGGTGGTGTTCTCCTTCATGGCCGCCTACGCGATCGTCCGCGGCTGGCGCATACGGGGCCTTCGCGCGATCAACGGACTGTTCCTCATGGGCCTGGCCATCCCGCTGCAGGCGACGGTGATCCCGGTCTACCTGATCATCATCAAGCTGCATCTCTACGACAGCCTGCTCGCACTGATCCTTCCGTCGATCGCCTTCGCCATCCCGCTGTCCGTGCTGGTGCTCGCCAACTTCGTCCGCGACGTGCCCAAGGAGCTGTTCGACTCGATGCGGGTCGACGGCGCCACCGAATGGACGACGCTGTGGCGGCTGGCGGCACCGCTCACCCGGCCGGCCATCCTCACCGTGACCATCTTCAACGCGCTGACCATCTGGAACGGATTCCTGCTGCCCCTGATCCTCACCCAGAGCCCCGACCGCCGGACGCTGCCGCTCGCACTGTGGACCTTCCAGGGCCAGTACGGCGTCAACGTCCCCGCGGTCCTCGCCGCCGTCGTCCTCACCACGGTGCCCCTCCTGGTCCTGTACGCGTTCGGCCGCCGCCAGCTGCTGAGCGGTCTGACCGCCGGATTCAGCCGTTGACCGACGCCACGGAAGGAAGGCCGACGTGCCTGTAGAGAACATTCCCGAAGTCTTTCTCTGGAACGACCTCAGCCTTTCGGTCGCCGCGAGAGTCGACGCCCTGATCGACGCGATGAGCGTCGAGGAGAAGAGCGCCCAACTGTACGGAGTGTGGGTGGGCGCCTCCGATCAGGGCGGTGAAGTGGCCCCACACCAGCACGACATGGAGGAGGCCGTCGACCTGGACGCACTCCTGCCCTCCGGACTGGGGCAGCTGACCCGTCCGTTCGGCACGGTCCCGGTCGACCCCGCGACGGGCGCGCTCTCCCTGGCTCGCACACAGATCCGTATCGCTGCCACGAACCGGTTCGGCATACCAGCTCTCGCGCATGACGAGTGTCTGGCCGGTTTCGCCGCCTGGGGGGCGACCGCCTACCCCGTTCCGCTTTCCTGGGGCGCCACCTTCGATCCCGATACGGTGCGGCGCATGGCCGCCGCCATCGGCCGCGACATGCGTTCCGTCGGCGTCCACCAGGGACTCGCGCCCGTCCTGGATGTCGTGCGCGACGCCCGCTGGGGCCGGGTCGAGGAGACCATCGGCGAAGACCCGTACCTCGTCGGCACCATCGGGACGGCCTATGTGCAGGGCCTGGAGTCGGCCGGGATCGTCGCCACCCTCAAGCACTTCGTCGGTTACTCGGCCTCCCGTGCCGGTCGTAACCTCGCTCCCGCCTCCATGGGCCCGCGTGAGCGCGCCGACGTTCTGCTGCCTCCCTTCGAGATGGCTGTCCGTGAAGGCCGGGCCCGGTCGGTGATGAACGCCTACACCGACACGGACGGCATGCCCTCCGCGGCCGACGAGAATCTGCTCACCGGGCTGCTGCGCGACACATGGGGCTTCGACGGCACCGTCGTCGCCGACTACTTCGCCATCGCATTCCTGAAGACACTGCACGGCATCGCAACCGACTGGGCAGACGCAGCAGGCACGGCGCTGCGTGCGGGCATCGACGTCGAACTACCCAATGTCAAGACCTACGGCGCGCCCTTGACCGAGGCCGTCGCGGACGGCCGCATCCGGGAAGCGCTGGTCGATCGCGCCCTGCGCCGGACACTCACCCAGAAGGCGGAACTCGGTCTGCTCGACCCGGACTGGAACCCGCTGCCGGCCGCACTCCACGGGGCAGATCTGAACGATCCCGCCGCCGTGCGCGGAAGGATCGACCTGGACGGTCCGGAGAACCGCGCGCTGGCCCGCACGGTCGCCGAGAAGGCGGTGGTGCTGCTGAGCAACGACGGCACCCTGCCGCTCGGAAGGCCCCGCCGTATCGCCCTGCTCGGTCCCAACGCCGACGAGCCCGTCGCCGTACTGGGGTGCTACTCCTTCCCCCAGCACATCGGCGTCCGCCACCCCGGGACTCCACCGGGCATCGAACTGCCCACGCTGCGCGACACTCTCGCCGGCGAGTTCCCCGACGCCGAGATCACGGTCGCCCGCGGCACCGGAATCGACGACGGAGACCTCTCCGGCATCCGCGAGGCCGCACGGGTGGCACGCGAGGCCGACATCGCCCTGGTGGTGCTCGGCGACCGGGCCGGGCTCTTCGGGCGGGGCACCAGCGGCGAGGGATGCGACATCGAGACGCTGATGCTGCCCGGCGCGCAGCAGCAACTGCTCGACACCCTGCTCGGCCTGGAGACACCCCTGATCACCGTGCTGCTCGCGGGGCGGCCGTACGCCCTCGGCCGCGCCGTGGAGGAGTCCGCCGCGATCGTGCAGTCCTTCTTCCCGGGGGAGGAGGGCACGCACGCGATTGCCGGGGTGCTCAGCGGCCGTACGAATCCCTCCGGACGTCTTCCGGTCAGCGTGCCGCGCGTGCCGGGCTCCCAGCCGGCCACCTACCTCGGGGCGCGGCTCGCTCACGCCAGCGAGGTGTCCGCCACTGACCCGACCCCCGCGTTCGCCTTCGGTCACGGTCTGTCCTATACGCGGTTCGACTGGACGGACCTGACCGTGGACGTCGAGGAGGCCCCGACGGACGGCGAGTTCACCCTCGCCTTCACTGTCCGCAACACAGGCGGCCGGTCCGGAACCGAGATCGTCCAGGTCTATCTGCACGACCCGGTCGCCTCCGTCGTCCAGCCGGTGCAGCGCCTCGTCGGCTATGCCCGGGTCGAGCTGAAGCGGGGCGAGGCACGGCGCCTCCGCGTCACGGTCCCGGCCGACGTCGCCTCCTTCACCGGACGCGACAACCGGCGCGTCGTCGAGCCGGGCGAGCTGGAAGTGAGGTTGGCCGCCTCCAGCGTGGATCCGCGTCTGACGGCCAGGGTCACGTTGACCGGAGCCGAGCGCCCTGTGGATCACACACGACGCCTGCACGCCACGGTTGAGCAGGAGCCGGTTGATCAGACATGAACCGGAGGGGCGCAGCGCGCGTCGCGGCAGCGGCGGCGCTGCGCACACGGGACCGCGGAGCCGGACATGTGATGGTCCGAGCCCGGCACTCCGGGGGCGCGGGCCAGTACTCCGCGAGCCGCCCCCCCAGGTCAGGTGTCCCGTCCCGACTCAGTGGTGGCCGTACGAGTCCTGTCATCTCACAGCACACCGCGCTGAGCGAGGTTGCGCATCAGGGAGCGCCTCGGCCATGCAGGCCATGGTCGAGGCGGTACCCATCGTCATGCGGTGCCCGTGGGAACGGGCCACGCACCCCTCCGCGAAGAAGCACTCCTCCTCGGCCATCCGGCCGGTCTTCAGGTCCTCCTCGAACTTCCAGACGTGGGTGCCGGATCCCACGTGCCATGCCGGGATCAGACGAGTTCCGCGGCGCCGAAGGTCCAGGCTGACCGGGCAGCAGGGCGGTCGTCGCCATGCTGTGCGGGACGCCCCTCTGCTGGAGGCGACCATGCACCTCATTCCGAATCGATCAGTATGCTCGTGATGTTGCTGATCGGTCGAGTTGCGGGGGTCGAATGCGGGACCTGCTCTATTTTTCACAGCCGAAACTCCGGCATTTCCACGGCGCTCCAAAGAGCGTCCTCGGGGGCCGCCCTTTCGAGGTTGAGACGACGGCGTTCGGTGTTGGGGGCCGCGTTGCGGTCGGCGAGTCCGGCTCGGCCGGTGCCGGTGAGTCCGAGGGCCCGGATCTGGAAACGGCAATCGCGCATCTCGAGAAGACATGCACGGCGCACACGGCGGTTCCGGCCTCGTGTCGTTCCGTCGGAGCGTATGAGTGGATGGCGTTCTCGGGCCCGTTTCACCGAGGACCCCGTGTCCGGGACTGGGGCCTGCACGACAAAGGGGTGTACACCTTCACGTCGCACGAGAACCCCATGCTGTGCCCCCAGTTCACAGGAGAATCCGAGTGCTCCGGCGTCGAGGTGCTGCTCTGCGGGTCCGCGCAGCACGTCATCGGGGAAGAAGACCAACCCCGGACTCGGATGGGATCCGGGTCGGACTGGCTACACGACATGGCTGCCGAGTTGGTCGCCTTGGAGGAACGTGGTGAGACAGCTCTTCCTGAATCCCTTGCGCGCACTCCGCAAGGGGTGCAGGAGTACGCGGCCAGAGTGGCCCACGACATGATGGTCTCCTGGCGACAAGGACCTGTTCACGTGCACGGCCACGCCCGAGTCCTATGCAATTTCGAAGCGGTGGACGGGCAGCACCGACTGATTGTGGCGACCCCGTTGTACGTCGAGATCGCCCCACCTCCGCGGGAGGGCGCCTTGGCGCCGCAACCCACGCGGCGCCGATGGCCCTGGAAGTTCCGGGTCTACCCGCCAGCGCGTTGATTCGGGCCCGCGGACCAGCCGGTGCCGTGCAGGGCAAGAAGAAACCTCCAGGCAGCGGTAGTACTTGAGAGATCGTGCAGGTGCGTGATGCCATGGTTGGGGCGAACGGCGTCGCATTCGAGGTGGCAGTCACGGAGGATCTTCCAAGTTCTCATGCGGGCGAAGATCATCGCGCTCGCTACTATCCCCGCCAGCTCCCTTGCTGGTGATCGCCTGCCGTCTCAACCGGCACCCGGCAGCCGAGCACATCACTACCCATCACCGGCGCGGAGATCAGAACGAGCAGTTGACGTAGTTGGTGCGCTCGTCGGACCAATGACGGATGGCCCACGGCCTGCGATCATCGGCGAATGAGTAAGGACGGGGAGCGAGCGGCACTTCGCCGGATGCTGGGTGGCATCACTGCCTCGCTCGGCGACCGGAACACACACAAGACGCTGACCGAGACCTTCGCTGTTCTCAGCATGCCGCCGATCGATGAGGGGTCAAAGCGCGAGCGGGTCGAGCGCAGTTTCGCCCAGGTGCCGGACAGTGATCTTCTCCAGTTAGCCGACCGCTTCCTGCAGACACAGGACGTGGGCGCTGCGACGCGTAATCAGCTCCAGGACGCGCTGTGGGCCGAGGCGTCCCCACCGGAGATACCCATGCGGACCCGCCGGGAGGTAGCCCGGGCCCTCGACCCCCGACAGTCTTGGTGCAGCACCCGGCCCGGTTCATAAAGATGCTGGACCGATTCTGGGTCAAGGCCCGACGACCCGTTCTCCGAATTGCTCTCTCCCGGCCAGGGGAGGAGCCTGCGGTCCCCGTTCACCCGACCTCTCAACAAACCCGCAACACCCCAGGCCGGCCAGCACGCCGCACACCAGCAAGCCGCCTTCCAGCGTCATCCGCCAGCCCCACGACCGTAGAGTTCCTCGCATGAAACCCGGAATACCCCACAAACTGAACCGAGTTCGAGAGACGGCACTCGCACGCGGAGTCCCGCCCGCCGAGGTGGAAAAGTGGTTGGCCACCGCACGCCCGTGCGCGACCCTGACGCCCCACGCGGACGGGCCGGTCGTCGGGCGCTTCGGCGGAGCTCCACTGCTCCCCGCCGGTTTCCTCGATCTCCCACAGCGCACGCACCTCATCGCATCCCTGGACCTCGCGGCACTGCCCGAGGACGCGACGAATCTGCCACTGCCGCCGGACGGCCTGCTTCACCTGTTCGCCCGCTCCTATGACGACGGCCTGGAGGCCGGCGGCGAAGCGGTGTACGTCCCTGCCGGCACGGCCGTGGCGGAACGCTCCTTGGACCACGGCTACCACCCGCAGGACGCCTGGGCCCATCTGGACAGGGATCCTCAGGAGGGGGTGGAGCTACGGCTGCATCATGACGTCTCCCTGCCGGACAACGAATCACTCCTCGATCCGGCCGAGTACCCCCACGCCAACGAACTGCGCAACGCCTGGGCACAGGTGCGGAACGAAGACCACCCGCCGCACAGCGGCCCGCGCCTGCAGATCGACGGATTCCCCACCGACGCCTACGGCGAGACCGATCTCCTCACGGCATCCGCGTGGCTGGCGGCACGAACGGCAGGAAAGCCGCTGGGCAAGCCGGCCAACCCCGGGGAAACGCCCCGGCCCGAGGACTGGGCCCTTCTCACCCAGTGGTACGGCGCCCCGTACATCGGCGGTGATGTCTACTGGACGATCACACGGCAGAACCTGACGGCACGCCGCTTCGACGAGGTCACCGTTCTAGGACTCTTCGAAGGCCCCGGATAAGCCTCAGCGGGCACCCCATGAAGGCCCGCACCTTGTCCGGGTGGGGTCGGCTGCCAGGCAGGGCACACTGATCACGCCGCCCCACCGAAAACCCCAGGATCCCCGACAGAGCCAGGTTCGGAGGCTTCTTGCGGGCTGTTCCATGAGGGCCCTGCCGGCCGCCAGGTGATTGTTGCCGGTTACCTTCCGCTCACCACACTGTTTGGCTGGCCCCGCACGGCTTCTGTCGTGCTCGTTACAACTGGCCGGTCGCCGTCGCTGTGTTGCGGGCCGCGAGCCGGGCGAATGCCTCGGTGAGTTGCGGTGGGTCGATGACCGTGATGGCGGTGTCGAAGCGGTTGAGGGAGGCGGCCAGAGCGATCCAGGACCATGATCCCGCGGTGTAGCGACACTGGTGAGGGCCGAGATCCTCCACGGTGCCGTCGTCGGCGAACGGGAGAACGGTGGCGGCGGGCTGCTGCAGGACAACGGTGCCCACGCACGGCCAGGCATTGGCCTGCCCGGATCCCTTGAAGCGCGCGGAGACGAAGTCCCGGGCGCTGCCGCCGGGGATGCCCCGGGGAACGAAGCGAGGTCCGGCCGGGGTACGTGGGGATATGCGGTCGGCGCGGAAGATGCGCCAGTCGTCATGGTCGAGGTCCCATGCCACCAGGTACCAGCGGCCGTGGGACGTCACAAGGTGGTGAGGCTCGACCCGGCGCGTCGGCCCGGGTTCCTGGACGGCGGGCCGGTGGGAGGCGTAGTCGAAACGGAGCACTTGGCAGGCGCGGACGGCACTGGAGAGGGTGAGGAGCAGCCGGGGGGAGAGAGAGGTGGCCGGCCCGTCGCCGGGGCGGGGGACGGCCTCGAATGCGAGCTGGGCGACCTGATGCCGCAGCCGCGCGGGCAGGACCTGGCGGACGGTGGTCAGTGCCCGCAGGGCTGCTTCCTCAATACCCGCTCCGGTCATGGTGGCAGCTTGCAGGGCCACGGTCAGCGCGATCACCTGCTCGTCGTCGAACACCAGAGGCGGCAGTTCCGTGCCGGCGTCGAGCCGGTAACCGCCGTCGGGCCCCATGGTCGTCTGGATGCGGTAACCCATCTCCCGCAGCCGGTCGATGTCCCGTCGCACCGTGCGGTGGCTGATGTCCAGCCGTTCGGCCAGAACGGTGCCCGGCCAGTCGCGCCTGGTCTGCAGCAGCGACAGCAGGTTGAGCAGCCGGGAAGTAGTCGTCGCCATGTCTTCGAGAGTAATTCGAGTCTGGGACAAAAACTGTCCTACACGGCTGCAAAAGTCAGTGGTGCCGGACAAGCCGGTTACTGGATGTACGAGGAGTAGCTGTGAGTATCACGACAACCCCCCACCTCAACTTCCGCGGCCAGGCCCGCGCGGCCCTGGAGTTCTACCGGAGCGTTTTCGGCGGGGAGGTCACCATCACCACGTACGGCGACTTCGGCATGCCGAAGGAGCTTCCGGGCGCCGCCGGGGTGGTCTTCGGCCAGGTCCAGACCGCCGAGGGGTTCCGCGTCATGGCCTATGACATTCCCGGTCAGACCGAAGGCCCGGTCGAGGCCACGGGCTCGACCCGCCGGGAGAACGGCACCACGATCACCACGCAGCCGTTCTTCGTCTCGGTGCGCGGGGAAAGCCTCCCGGAGGTCGAGGCGTACTGGGAGAAGCTGTCCGTCGGCTCGACGATCGTCGAGCCACTGGCCGCCTCGGCGTGGAGCGCGGGCTTCGGCATGCTCACCGACCGATTCGGGGTCACCTGGATCCTGGACGTCGCCTCCGCACACGCGGCATAGGCCCGTGTGACTGCCCCACGGAGCAGTCACCCCGCCGCCGTGGCGCCTTCTCGCACCCGCGCCACGGCGGCCTCCCACATCCAGTCCGGCCAGATGGCGCCCGCGTGTGCGCGCCGCCGCGCCGAGAAGCATCCGCAGCCGCACCGGAGGAGAGACCATGCGTCACGTTCCCGACAGTGAGCGACGCGCGCGTCTGGCGATCCGGCATGCACTCGCCCCTGCGTCCTGGGTACGGCGGCCCGAAGACGCCGCCCGCGCGGTGGTCGCCCTGCATGCCACCGACGCCCCCTCGGTACACCTCGCGGTGTGGGCACGGACCAGGAACACCACACCCGCCTGCATCGACCGGGCACTGTACGAGGACCGGACCCTCGTCAAGCAGCTCGCGATGCGCCGCACCCTCTTCACCTTCCCCCGCGACCTGCTTCCCGCCGTCATGTCCAGTGCCGCCGCACGCGTAGCCGCCACCGAACGCACCCGGATGATCCGGGACCTCATACGCGCCGGCGTCGCCGCCGACGGTGCGGCCTGGCTCGAGCGGGCGCGCGAGGAGGTCGAAGCAGCGCTCACGCAAAGTCCTTCAGCACTGTCCGCGGCGCAGCTGCGCAAGGCTGTTGCGCACATCGACACCGTCGTTCCCGGCACGAGCGGCGAACAGTGGTCTGCGCCCCAGGTCCTCACTCTTCTCGGGGCGCAGGGCTCCATCGTGCGCGGTCCCTGCACGGGACGGTTCCCGACGGCGCGGCCCCTGTGGACCCTGCCCTCCCGCTGGCTCGGCGGCTCCATTACGGCCGTACAGGCTGCTGACGGATACCGCGAAATCGTCCGGCGCTGGCTCTACGCCTTCGGCCCCGGAACCGAGGAGGACATCGTGTGGTGGCTCGGTGCCACCAGGAAAACGGTCCGCGCCGCCCTCGCCGAGCTCGGGGCTGCCGAAGTGTCCCTCGATGGCCCCGCCCCCGGGTGGCTGCTGCCCGACGACCTCGACAGCGTGCCCGACGCAGGACCGTGGACCGCGCTTCTGCCACCCCTGGACCCCACCGTCATGGGCTGGAAGCACCGCGGCTTCTACCTCGGTTCACACCACGAAGCCCTCTTCGACACCCGCGGCAACGCCGGTACGACCGCCTGGGTCAACGGACGGATCGTGGGCTGCTGGATCCAGGATGCCGACGCGACCGTGCGGGTGCGCCTGCTCGAGCCGGTGTCCGGCGAGGAGCGCACCTCGCTGGACGCCCAAGCCGCTCGTCTCACCACCTGGCTCGCAGGAGTCCGCAGTCCGACCGGCTACCGCTCCCCGGCCATGCGCGTAACCCACCCCTGAGAACCACGGTCCTGCCACCTGGAAGGAATCTTCAATGAAAATGCGAACCCTGGGCCGCACCGGCATTCAGGTAAGCCCCTACTGCCTTGGCACCATGATGTTCGGACCGGCGGGAAACCCGGATCCCGACGACTGCCGACGCATCATCCACCGGGCGCTCGACAGCGGCATCAACTTCCTCGACACAGCCGACGTCTACGGCGGTGCCGGCGAGACCGAGAAGATAGTCGGCGCCGCGCTTGCCGGTCGCCGCGACGAGGTCGTCCTCTCCACGAAGTTCAGCGGCCCGATGAGCGACGGCCCGAACCACCGCGGCGCATCCCGCCGATGGATCACCACCGCCGTCGAGGGCTCACTGCGCCGGCTGGGCGTCGACCACATCGACCTCTACCAGATCCACCACTTCGATCCGGACACCGACATCGAGGAAACCCTCAGCGCGCTCACCGATCTCATCACCAGCGGCAAGGTACGAGCGATCGGATCGTCCAGCTTCCTGGCCTCCGACCTCACCGAAGCACACTGGGTCTCACAACGCCGAGGGCTGGCACGCCTGCACACCGAGCAGCCCTCGTACTCGATCCTCGCGCGGGGGATCGAGCGCGAGATCCTGCCCGTCTGCGAGAAGTACGGCATGGGCGTGCTGACTTGGAGCCCGCTGGCGTGGGGACTGCTCACCGGGAAGTACAGCGGCGGCCGGCAGACCACCATCTCGCCCGGACGCAAAATGTGGGGGCCACGCCACATGACGGACCAGGACAAGTACGCCGCCGTCGAAGAACTGCTCACCGTGGCCGAGGACGCGGGAATGTCACTCACCCACATGGCTCTCGCCTTCGTGCTCGCACACCCCGGTGTCACCTCCGCGATCATCGGACCGCGCACCATGGATCAGCTCGAAGACCTCCTCGCCGGCGCGGAGCACTCCCTGAGCGACGACATCCTCGACGCAATCGACACGATCGCACCACCCGGTGCCGACATCGGCGTCACGGACGTCGGTTACCGTCCCCCGGCGATCCAGACGCCGGCGCTGCGCCGCCGTCCTCCAGCAGAGCGCAACGCCGTCTAGGCACTGTTTCTCGGATCTCCTGACGTGGGTGGGGTGTTGGGGTCAGGCTGGCTTCATGGGTCGTGGGGATCTGACGAATGCGGAGTGGGAT
>NZ_JBEZIH010000033.1:0-86156 GCF_040650935.1 Streptomyces sp. NPDC048565 | reverse complement strand
ACGCCGACACCCTCCACCACACCCCCATCGGCGTCCTGCGCAGCGTCCAACGCCCCGTCTACGACACCCTCATGGCCGACCAACTCGACACCGCCGTCGAACAGAACGGCAAGGGTGATCTGAGCGCCCTGCTGGCGGGCAAGGACACCTGGACCGTGGTCGGCTGACCGCAGCCCCTCACGGCCCACGAGGCCCGGAGTCGGCCCGGAAGGGTCAGCTCCGGGCCTTGTCCCTGTCGTATGCGGCGCGCGCCGACTCGACCTCGTCCAGCCGCTGCTCGGACCAGCGGGCGAGCGCCCAGACCTGGTCGGCGGCCTGCCGGCCGAGCGGGGTCAGCGAGTAGTCCACGCGGGGAGGGATCACCGGCTTCGCGTCCCGGTGCACGAATCCGTCGCGCTCCAGTGTCTGGAGGGTCTGGGCCAGCATCTTCTCGCTGACCCCACCGACCATGCGGCGCAGTTCGCTGAACCGGTAGGAGCGCTCCAGCAGCGCGGCGAGCACGAGGACTCCCCACCGGCTGGTGACGTGTTCGAGGACCAGCCGGGAGGGACAGGTCTGCTGGTTGACGTTCGGGCGGCGACCGCCCACTTCGTCCAGAATGCTTGTGCTTACGGGCATACCAGTACCTTACTTCAAAGTGGGTACTATCCCATAGTTAGTACAGCTCCTAGGGTGAGTGTTGTTCCACTCGTACAGCACGATCCGCACCTTCAGGAGAGAACCCTCATGAGCATCGTCGTCACCGGGGCCACCGGAGCCCTCGGCCGTCTCGTCGTCGAGCAGCTGCTCGACACGGTCCCGGCCGACCAGGTCGTCGCCGTCGTCCGCGACAAGGACAAGGCCGCGCCACTCGCCGCCCGGGGCGTCGAGCTCCGCATCGCCGACTACGACCGCCCCGAGACCCTCTCCGACGCGTTCCGGGCCGGCGACCGGGTCCTGCTGGTCTCGGGCAGCGAGGTCGGCAAGCGGATCCCCCAGCACACCGCGGTGATCGACGCCGCGAAGGCGGCCGGGGTCGCACAGCTCGCCTACACCGGCGTCCTGGGCGGACCCGACGCGGACTTCCTGCTGGCCGACGAGCACAAGGCGACGGAGCAGCTGATCCTCGACTCGGGTCTCCCCCACACCTTCCTGCGCAACGGCTGGTACACCGAGAACTACACGGCGAATCTCGCACCCGTCCTGGAGCACGGCGCCGTCGTCGCCAACGCGGGCGACGGGCGCATCTCCTCCGCCACGCGGGCGGACTACGCGGCGGCGGCCGTCGCCGTACTGACCGGCGACGGGCACCTCGGCGCCGCGTACGAGCTGAGCGGCGATGTGGCCTGGTCGCTTTCCGAGTACGCCGCCGTGATCGCCGCCGCCACCGGCAAGGAGATCGTCCACAAGAACGTGCCGGCCGCCGCGCACCAGGAGATCCTCGTGGGCGCCGGGCTTCCCGAGGCCTTCGCCGCGATCCTCGTCGACGTCGACGAGGCCATCGCACGCGGCCGGCTCGCCGGGACGAGCGGCGATCTGGCCCGCCTGACCGGCCGGCCGACCACTCCGCTGGCCGACACGGTCGCCGAGGCCGTCGCCGCCGTCTGAGCGGGCCCCGGACGCCCGTCGCGGCCGTCGTGTCACGACCGTTCCCCTGAGACGGCAATGACAGAGGGCTCTTCCGGCGCTACCGTCGTGCAGTCGGCCGACCGCCGGCCCAGGACGGCCGGGAGGGCCCGTGAAGGGGAAGAGCGAACAGCGGGCAGGTCTGCTGTACGGAATCGGCGCGTACGGGATGTGGGGCATCGTGCCCCTCTTCTGGCCGCTGCTGGAGCCGTCGGGTGCGGTGGAGATCCTCGCCCACCGGATGGTGTGGTCGCTGGGCGTCGTCGCCGTCGCCCTGCTGTTCGTGCGCCGCTGGGCGTGGATCGGCGAGCTGATCCGGCAGCCCCGGCGGCTGGGGCTGATCGCGATAGCCGCGACCGTGATCTCGGTGAACTGGGGTCTCTACATCTGGTCCGTCAACAACGGTCATGTCGTGGAGGCGTCACTCGGCTACTTCATCAATCCGCTGGTCACCATCGCCATGGGCGTCCTGCTGCTCGGTGAGCGGCTGCGGCCTGCGCAGTGGATCGCGGTGGCGACCGGTTTCGCGGCGGTGCTCGTGCTGGCGATCGGCTACGGGCAGCCGCCGTGGATCTCGCTGGTGCTGGCGTTCTCGTTCGCGACGTACGGCCTGGCGAAGAAGAAGGTCGGCATGGGCGGGCTCGAGTCCCTGGCCGCCGAGACCGCCGTGCTGTTCGTGCCCGCGCTCGGGTTCCTTCTGTGGCTCGGGGCGAGCGGCGACGCGACCTTCCTGGCAGGGGGCGCGGGGCACGGGGCCCTGCTCGCCGCGACCGGGCTCGTCACCGCGATCCCGCTCGTCTGTTTCGGCGCCGCGGCGATCCGGGTGCCGCTCTCCGTGCTCGGCCTGCTGCAGTATCTGGCCCCGGTGTTCCAGTTCGCGCTCGGCATTCTCTACTTCCACGAGGAGATGCCGCCCGAGCGATGGGCGGGCTTCGCGCTTGTCTGGGTGGCTCTGATGCTGCTGACCTGGGATGCGCTGCGGACGGCACGGCGTACGAGGGCCGAGGCCCTGCGCCTGGCCGTACGGGCCGCGCAGGCCTCGGCCCCCACCGGTACAGCCTCCGCTTCGACGCCGGACGCGGACTCCCCTGCCGTCACGTAGGACCTCTCGCGCAGACATGGTGGACGGCACCCTCAAAGGCTGGTTGAGTGCCCGGATGGGGACGATCCTGAGGGACATGAGGCACGTTCAGTGGCATGAGCTGCGCCATGCCCAGGGCTCCGCCTCCCAGGTCCCCGGGATGCTGTCACGGATCGCCTGGGGCGACAGCGAGTCGGCGGAGGACGCGCTGAGCGATCTGGAGCAGTGGATCGGCGCCCTGGCCGTGTTCGACGCGACGGTCGCCACGGTGCCGTTCCTGTGGGAACTCGCCGCCATGGAAACCGTGAAGGACCGCGCGGGGGTCATCGGGCTGCTGGGGACGATCCTCGCCCATGACCACGCGCACCACCAGGAGTGGACCAGGGACGCGCACCTGGCGGTCCTGGCCGGCCGTGCGACCGCCGAGCGGCTGGTCACGGACAGCGATCCGGCGGTGAGCACCGCGGCGGGCAAGCTGCTGACCGCCTGCGACGAACACGTCTGCGCGACCTGCCCGCCGCGCGGAGTCTCGTAGCGTCCCATGGCGTCAGGCCGGTATAAACGCCTTCCATGACCCTGCACTGGAAGCTCGTCATCGATGCCCAGGACCCGCACGCTCAGGCCGGCTTCTGGGCCGAGGTGCTCGGTTACGTCGTCGAGGACCACAGCGCCCTGATCGAGGAACTGCTCGGCGCCGGTGCCGCGCCCGAGGCCGCCACCGTCGAGTCGCACGGTCGCCGCGCCTGGCGTGATCTCGCGGCGGTGCGGCATCCGGACGATCCGTACGAGGAGAAGAGCGGGACCGGGCTCGGGCGCCGGCTGCTCTTCCAGCGCGTACCCGAGCCCAGGACGGCGAAGAACCGCCTCCACATCGACGTCCACTCGGCCCCGGGGCAGCGCGAGGCCGAAGCGGAACGGCTGGTGGGCCTCGGCGCGAGCGTACTGCGCCGGGTCGAGGAGCAGGGCGGGTCCTGGCAGGTGCTCCTGGACCCGGAGGGCAACGAATTCTGCGTCCACTGACCGGCCACGGCCATCCGCGACAGGCCCCGCCCATCCGCGCAGGTCAGCGGCGTACGGCGGAAAGGCGATCTCTCTAGGCTGACCCCATGTTCACGCCACCCGCCGCATACACCCTCGTCGCCACGGATCTGGACGGCACACTGCTGCGTTCCGACGACACCGTGAGCGGCCGCTCCCGCGCCGCCCTCGCCCGTGCGGCGTCGGCCGGCGCACCGCATCTGATCGTCACGGGCCGGCCGGTGCCCGGCATACGCACCCTGCTCGCGGACCTCGGCTACGACGGGGTCGTGGTCTGCGGGCAGGGCGCCCAGGTGTACGACGCGGGGTCGGCCCGCATGCTGCGTTCGGCGACGCTGGACCGGGATCTGGCCGACGTCGCGCTCGGCAAGATCGAGGCCGAGGTGGGACAGCTGTTCGCAGCGGTGGACCAGGACGGCCCGGACGGCCGGACCCTGACCGAGCCGGGCTACCGCATGCCGCACCCTTCGCTTCCCGCACAACGGTCCGCGAGCCGCGCGGAGCTGTGGGCGGCGCCCCTCATCAAGGTGCTGATACGCCACCCGGAGCTGACGGACGACGAGCTGGCAGCGGCCGCGCGGGGGGCGGTGGGCGATCTGGCGTCCGTCACGATGGCGGGCCCGGGGACGGTCGAGCTGGCGCCGTTCGGCGTGGACAAGGGCACCGGGATCGCACTGGCCGCCGAGGCGCTGGGCCGTGACCTCGCCGGCGCGGTGGCGTTCGGGGACATGCCGAACGACCTGCCCATGTTCCGCCGCGTCGGTCACCGGGTGGCGATGGCCGGCGCACATCCGGAGCTGCGGGCAGCCGCCGACGAGATCACCCTCTCGAACGAGGACGACGGCGTCGCGGTGGTCCTTGAGCGGCTGTTCTCCTGACCCCGTTCACCGAGCGGCTCTTCGGCTGAACGCGCCCCACAACTTAATGCACATGCATATGATGCGTGCGCCGGTAAAAGTCGTACGCATTCAACTGGAGGCATGGCATGACCACACGCACCTTCCTCTTCCTGCTCGGCAGCAGCCGCGCCGACGGCAACACCGAGACGCTGTCCAGGCTCGCGGCCGAGCAGCTTCCCGCCGGTACGCAGCAGCGGTGGCTCGACCTGCGGGACCTGCCCCTGCCCGACTTCGAGGACCGGCGGCACACGGACGGCCACGCCGCCCCGACGGGCAACGCCGCGACCCTGCTGGAGGCGACGCTCGCAGCCACCGACGTCGTCATCGCCTCACCGCTGTACTGGTACGCGGTCTCCACCTCCACCAAGCGCTACCTGGACCACTGGTCGGGCTGGCTGCGGGCCCCCGAGGCCGACTTCCGGCAGCGGATGGCCGGGAAGACCCTGTGGGGGGTCACCGCACTCGCGGACGCCGACCCGGAGGTCGCCGAGCCCCTCGTGGGGACCCTGCGGAATTCGGCGCGCTTCCTCGGGATGCGATGGGGCGGGGTGCTGCTGGGCAACGGCAGCAAGCCCGGCGACGTACTGGCCGACACCGGCGCCGCGGCGCGGGCGAAGGTCTTCTTCAGCTGACGTGCCCCGGGGCGGAGGCATCCTCCGGTGCGCTGCCCGCGCACAGGGACCGCAGGGCATGGGACACCAGCGCGGCGACCGTCGCCTCGTCCTGCGGCGGCTTCCGCAGCACGTGGCGGTAGTAGACGGGGCCGTAGAGCAGCTCCACCGCGAGCGGCAGATCGGCGTCCTCCGGTATCTGCCCCTGCTCCTGGGCGCGCCGCAGGCGCCCCACGGCGGCCTCGAAACGAGGATCGACCAACTGCTCGCGGACCGCCCGCGCGAGCTCTTCGTCGTGATGCATCTCCGAGAGGATCCCGGAGTAGGCCGGCCCGTACGGCGGCGTCGAGATCAGTCTCACCAGAGCGTTGATGTGCGCCCTGAGGTCGGCCGCGATGTCGCCCGTCTCCGCGAACGGCGTGACACCGACGAGCACCTGGGTGAAGGCCTCCAGCATCACGGCCACCTTCGACGGCCACCAGCGGTAGATCGTCTTCTTGCTCACCCCTGCGCGGGCCGCGATGGCCTCGACGGTGACCCGGCCGTACCCCTTCTCCGTGCACAGCTCCAGAGCGGCGTCCAGCGTCGCCCGTCGTGACCTCTCGCTGCGGCGGAGAGAACTCGGCGATGTGATCATTCGGTGAGCATAGGGGGATTCCCCCCACCGCTTATTGACAGGTCGTCGCCAAAAGTCGAACAATGACCAAGCTGGAAACGGAACGTACCGTGTCGTGACGTTCCGTGCGTTACACCGTTCGTGCCGTTCGTGCCGCGACGAGCCGATCGGGGGACGGCTCGACCGGCCGACGGTACGGACGGGTCCGTGCCGGGCCTCCCGGACGCATCGACGCCTACGCCTCCACGCCGTCTCAGACAGTGATGTCCTTGGTCGTGAAGCGCGCCCAGGCCGCGGAGCCGAACACCGCCGCGTACACCGCTTGAAGGCCCAGATTCCTGACCAGCTCGTCCCAGTAGACCGGGTCGCGCAGCAGGTCGGTGAAGGACAGCCAGTAGTGCGGGAAGAGATACGGGTGGATCCCGTCCAGCTGCGGCATCGTGTCGAGGATCTGCACGGTGATCAGCACCCCGACGGTGGCCGCCATCGCGGCGATCCCGCTGTTGGTGAGCGTCGAGACGAAGAGACCCAGCGCCGCGAAGCCGGTGAGGGACACCGCCACCACGACCGCGATCAGTGCGGCCCGCAGCAGCCCCTCGCCGAAGCCGATCCGGGTCCCCGAGATCGTCGTGACCTCGCCGACGGGGAAGAGCAGCGCCCCGGCCGCGAGCGCGGACGCCGCCACGACCAGCGTGGCGACCAGACAGAACACCAGCACGGACGCGTACTTCGCGAGCAGCAGCCGGGTACGGCCGGCGGGCGCGACCAGCAGATAGCGCAGGGTGCCGCCGCTCGCCTCCCCCGCGACGGAGTCCCCCGCGATGACGCCGACGGCCATCGGGAGGAACACGGGGAGCGTCGCGGAGAGGGCCGCGAAGACCAGGAACAGGCCGTTGTTGGTGACCTGCGAGAGGAAGGCGGGGCCGCCGCCCGGCCCGCCCCGCGCGCCGCCGCCCGTCTCGATCCGGACGGCGATCCCGATGAGGACGGGCACGGCCGCCAGGACACCGAGCAGAGCCAGGGTGCGCCCCCGGCGGAGTGTGGTGACCAGTTCTGAGCGCAGGATCCCGAAGGTCCACAGCGCACGACGCGCCGCACGGGGTGCCGGGAGCGCCGTGAGTTCAGCCTGCGACATCGAATCCCTCTCCGGTGAGTGCGACGAAGGCGTCCTCCAGCGAGGCGCGTTCGACGCCGAAGGCGCGTACGCGGACGCCTGCCCGCACCAGGGCCGCGTTCAGGTCGGCCAGTTCCACCTCGCCGGGCGGCGCGTCGGCGCTCACCCGGTCCCCGTCGGTCACCAGGCCCGTCGCCCCGTACTCCGCGAGGACGCCGGCCGCGTCACCGGCGTCGGGGGTGGTCACGGCGAGCCGGCCACGGGCGCCTGCGGCGAGCGCGGCGACCGGGCCCTGGACGAGGAGCCGGCCGCGGGCCATCACCGCCGCGTGGGTGCAGACCTGTTCGATCTCGTCGAGCAGGTGCGAGGAGAGGAAGACGGTGGTGCCCTCGCCCGCCAGCTCCCTGACCAGGGCGCGGATCTCACGCATGCCCTGCGGGTCGAGTCCGTTGGTCGGTTCGTCCAGCACGAGCAGTCTGCGCGGCTGGAGGAGTGCGGCGGCCAGCCCGAGACGCTGCTTCATCCCGAGTGAGTACGCCTTGGCCTTCTTGCCCGCCGCCGACGCGAGCCCGACGCGTTCCAGGGCGTGCTCCACCCGTGCGCGCCGGGTGCGGGGATCGGCGGCCGGGTCGGCGGAGTCGAGTCGTACGAGGTTGTCGCGGCCGGTCAGGAACCCGTACAGCGCGGGTCCTTCGATGAGCGCGCCGACCTGCGGGAGCACCGTGCGGGCCGCGGCCGGCATGGGGTGGCCCAGGACGTGTGCGGTGCCGGAGGTCGGGGCGATGAGCCCCATGAGCATCCGGATCGTGGTGGTCTTGCCTGAGCCGTTGGGCCCGAGGAAGCCGAAGACACTTCCCGCGGGGACGGCGAGGTCCAGCCCGTCGACGGCGAGCTGTCCGCCGCGGTAGCGCTTGGTGAGCCCGCGCGTCCCGATCACCGCACCGTGCTCCGGCTCCGTGTCCGGCCCGGCCGTCGCGGCCGCTGTATCGGTCATGCGCACTCCCGGTCCTGTCCTGCCGTGCCCGGCATCCGCGGCCCGCGTCCGCCCCTGTCGCACGAACCGCCCCGCCGTACGGAGGGTACGGCGGGGCGGGGCGTACGGGGGTGTCCTACTTGGCGGTGTCGGCCGCCTTCACCAGCGCGTCCTTGGTGACCGCGCCGACATAGACCTTGCCGTCGTCCGTCATCAGGGCGTTGACCAGGCGCGTCTTGAAGAGCGTGCCCGAGCCGAAGTCGCCGGTGACCTTGTCGCCGAACGCGTCCAGGAACTGTAGCGCCTGTTCGGGTGCGCCATCGGAGCCCTGGGTGGGCAGCCCCGCCCCGCCCGGGATCTCGATCTTGGCGACGGCGGTCCAGCCCTCGCCGATGACGTTGGCGCCCTTGAAGCCCTCCAGTGCGCCCAGGTCCTTCTGCGCCTTGTCCGCCGCGCCCTTGTCCGCCGCGCCCTTCTTCTCGGCGCCCTTCTTCTCGGCGCCTGCCTTCGCCTCGTCGGCCTCGGTCACCTTCGCACCCTTGGGCGGGGTGAAGGAGAAGGAGGAGGCGTCGGGCTTCGCGAAGTCGACCTTCGTGAAGCCGGCGTCGACAGCGGCCTTGCCGCCGCTGCTCGGGGCGAGCGTGAACTTCAGCGGTACGCCGGTGGAGGCGTCGACCGCGACGGTGATGGAGCCGATCGTCGAACCGGACTGCTTCGGCTTGATCACGAGCTTGTAGGCGTCGCGCCCCGCCACCTGCGCCGTGCCGTCGACGGTGACCGACGTGGTGTCACCGACGGCGGCCAGGGCCTCGTCGGCGAACTGCTTCGGGGTGCCGGGCGCCGCCTTGTGGTCCGCGGCCTTGCCGCCCGCACGGGCCTTCCCTTCGGCCTGTGCGTGGTAGACCTCGTTGCTCTCGCTGTCGTAGCCCCAGATGTCGTCCCCGTTGTGGACGAGGCTGTACTCGGAGCCTTCGCCGAGGACCGAGAGGCGCTGCTTGTCCTCGCCGTCGACCGCGACCCGGAGCGTATGCGTCCCGGAGGCGAGCTCCATCAGCTTGGCGTCGGGGGACGCGCTCGCCCCATCCGACCCCGATCCCACTCCGGCGCCCTGGGCGAAGGAGCCCGCGAGCCCGCCGAGCGACGGGATGCCGAGGTCGGTGCTGACCTTCACCGTGCCGGAGAGCTGCTCCTCGTCCGACGCGGCGATCTTCTCGATGAGTTCCTGTGCGGTGATCTCCGGCAGATCCGGGTCTCCGGAGTCCGCGAGCGCCGGGACGAGTCCGATCGTCGCCGCCGCCACGCCCGCCACCGCGAGCGGGACGATGTAGCGCGCCGCCTTCCGACGGCCCACGACAGTGCCCGTGGCCTCGCCGTTGGTCTCTGCGCTGTCGTTCGGTGCCATGTGTGCTCTACCTCCGTGGTCGGCGGCTGTCATCCCGTTGCGCGTATCCACTCCCCGCCGCCATTCTCACCCGATGTGGTCAGGAGTGGTTGTTCTCCATCTGACCAAATCGGGCGGGGACAAGCGTCAGCCCCCGGGAGCAACTGTGCGTACCTCTACGGGATGACCCGAGTCAGAAGACCCTAGGGGTCAGCCCGCCCTGTGCACCACAGCGTCGCACAGCTCCTCGAGCGCGGCCTTGGCGTAGCACTCGGGCAGCGGTGCCAGCGTCGCCCGCGCCTCCTCGGCGTAGCGGACGGTGTCGCGCCGCGCCTGTTCGAGGGCCGGGTGGGCGCGCAGGGCGCTCAGCGCCTCGGCGAGCCGGGTGTCGTCGGCGAGGTCGCCGTCCAGCAGCGCCACGAGCTCCTTGTCCTGCGGACGGCCCTCGGCCAGTGCCCTGGCGCGCAGATGGAGGACCGGCAGGGTGGGGATGCCCTCGCGCAGGTCGGTGCCGGGCGTCTTGCCCGACTCGTGGGAGTCGGAGGCGATGTCCAGGACGTCGTCGGCGAGCTGGAAAGCGATGCCGAGGCGTTCGCCGTACTGGGTGAGGATGTCGACGACCGACTCGTCTGCCCCCGCCATCAGGGCGCCGAACCGGCCGGACACGGCGACCAGCGAGCCGGTCTTGCCGCCCAGCACGTCCATGTAGTGGTCGACGGGGTCGCGTCCGTCGCGCGGGCCCGCGGTCTCCAGGATCTGACCGGTGACCAGGCGCTCGAACGCCTCCGCCTGGATACGGACGGCCTCAGGCCCGAGGTCGGCCAGGATGTGCGAGGCACGGGCGAAGAGGAAGTCGCCCGTCAGGACCGCGAGCGAGTTGCCCCAGCGGCTGTTGGCGCTCTCCACCCCTCGGCGTACGTCCGCCTCGTCCATCACGTCGTCGTGGTACAGCGTCGCCAGGTGCGTCAGTTCGACGACCACGGCCGCGGGGACGACGCCCGGGGCGTCGGGGTCACCGAACTGGGAAGCGAGCATCACCAGCAGCGGCCGGAAGCGCTTGCCCCCCGCGCTGACGAGGTGCTGCGCGGCCTCCGTGATGAACGGGACCTCGCTTTTGGTGGCATCCAGAAGCCCCGCCTCGACAGCGGCCAAACCGGTCTGGACATCGGCCTCAAGAGCCTGGTCCCGCACGCTCAGTCCGAACGGCCCGACGACGGTCACGAGGGGATCTCCTGTCTGCTGACGATCACACGGATTGTCGATGTGTCGCTGTCCTCACTCAACTCAGCGTATCCGGTCCCCTTTGGATCACCGTGGGCGCCTTCCCGCCACCGCCGGTATGTTCGGCATCAGCTCATACGATCAGGAGTTGTCGCTTTGTCCCATGCCCCGGCCGATACGGAACCGGCCCAGCCACGGCCCGGAGACGATCACGCCTTCTTCGGTCAGCCCCGGGGCCTGATGACCCTGTCCGGTCTTGAGGTCTGGGAGCGTTTCTCGTTCCTCGGGATGCAGGCGATCCTGGTCCTCTTCTTCGCCGACACGGTGGCCGACGACGGCATGGGCATGGACCCGGGCACCGCCGCGTCCGTGTCCGCCGCCTACGGCACCCTGGTCTATCTGGTGTCGGTCGCGGGCGGCTGGCTGGCCGACCGGATCCTCGGTTCGTACCGCGCCGTCCTCTACGGCGGCATCCTCATCGCCTGCGGCCACTACTCCATGGCCGTGCCGACGGCCACGATGACCTGGGTGGGCCTCGGCCTGATCAGTGCGGGAACTGGCCTGCTCAAGCCGAATGTCGCCTCGATGGTCGGCAAGCTCTACAGCACCGACGACCAGCGCCGCGACGCCGGCTTCGCGCTCTACTACATGGGCATCAACATCGGCGCCTTCGCCGGGCCGCTGGTCACCGGATGGCTCGGCGACCACGCGGGCTGGCACTGGGGCTTCTCGGCCGCCGCGATCGGCATGACGTTCGGTCTGATCCAGTACGTCGCGGGCAGGCGTCACCTGGCCGGGCGAAAGCACACGGCGGAGTACGCGCTGGCCCCGGGGCCGATGCGCCGGGCCGTGCTGACGATCGTGGCCGGCGTCGTGGTGGCCGCCCTGGTGGCGACGGCCCTGGCGCTGGCCGGCCGGCTCACCATGGACCGGTTCGTCGACCTGCTCACCCTCGTCTCGGTGATCGCACCCGTCGTGTACTTCGCCGTGATGTTCAGGAGCCCCCGTGTCACCCCGGAGGAACGCGGCAGGCTCCGGCCGTACGTCGTGCTGTTCCTGGCCTCCGTCGTCTTCAACTTCATCCTCTTCCAGGCGTACTCGACGATGATGCTGCTCGCCTCGACGAACGCGCGTACGGAGATCTTCGGCTTCCGCTTCCCGGCGAGCTGGTACGCCTCCGCGCTGGGCGCCTTCGAGGTCGCGCTGGCGCCCGTCGTGGCCGCGGTCTGGGCGCGGATGGGGCCACGCCAGCCGCACGCCTCGAACAAGATCGCGATCGGGGTGATCCTCGGCGGGCTCTCCTTCCTCCTGATGGTCATCCCCACCTCGGGGCACTCCGACGAGACGTACAAGATGGCCGCCTGGTGGATCGTCGGCTCCTATCTCCTGCTCGGCCTCGGCGACATCCTGCTGGAGACCTCCGGCATGTCCGCCACCACGAAGCTCGCCCCCAAGGCCTTCGCCAGCCAGACGATGGCGCTGTGGTTCCTGTCCCTGGCCCTGGCCAACGGCATCCAGGCACAGATCGTGAAGCTCTACGGCGAGGTCTCCAACCCCGCCTACTTCGGTGTCAATGGCGCTATCGCGGTCGCGGCCGGTGTGGCCGTCATCGCCGCCGCTCCCTGGCTCAAGCGCACCATGCACCCCGTCCACTGAGGTACCACCATGCAGATCCGCACCGACTTCCCGTACGAGACCACCCATGAGGACCTCTACATCCCGCTCCCGGACGGGACCCAGCTGTACGCCAGGATCTGGCGGCCGGTCACCGACGAACCGGTGCCCGCCCTGCTGGAGTATCTGCCCTACCGGCTCAGCGACTGGACAGCGCCTCGCGACTGGCAGCGCCACCCCTGGTACGCGGGCCACGGCTACGCCTCCGTACGGGTCGACGTCCGCGGGCACGGCAACAGCGAGGGCATGCCGGGCGACGAGTACGACGCGACCGAGCTCGCCGACGGGGTCGCGGTCGTGCACTGGCTGGCCCGGCAGGAGTGGTGCTCGGGGAGGGTCGGGATGTTCGGCATCTCCTGGGGCGGCTTCAACTCGCTCCAGATCGCCGCGCTCGCCCCCGAGCCGCTGAAGGCGATCGTCACCGTGTGCTCGTCCGACGACCGCTACGACAACGACGTCCACTACATGGGCGGCTCCGTCCTCGGCGTGGACATGCACGCCTGGGCCTCCACCATGCTGGCCTTCGTCTCCCGGCCCCCGGACCCGGCGGACGTCGGCGACGACTGGCGGGACATGTGGCTGCGGCGGCTGGAAAAGGTGGAGCCGTTCATCCATACGTGGCTGGCGCACCAGACCCGCGACGCCTACTGGAAGCACGGCAGCGTCAGCGAGGACTACGGCGCCATCCGGGCGAAGGTCCTGGCGGTGGGCGGCTGGCACGACCCGTACCGCGACACCGTCCTCAGACTCGTCGAGCATCTGGCCCCGGAGCAGGTGCGCGGGCTGATCGGCCCCTGGTCGCACCAGTACCCGGACCGCGGACTGCCGCCGGGGCCCGCGATCGGCTTCCTCCAGGAGACGCTGCGCTGGTGGGACCAGCACCTCAAGGACGAGGACACCGGGGTGATGGACGAGCCCCTGTTGCGCTCCTGGATCAGCGGCTCGCACCCGCCCGCCACGGTCTACGAGACGCTGCCAGGACGCTGGGTCGGTGACGCGGCCTGGCCGTCGGAGAACGTCGCCCCGGTCACGTACGCCCTGGGGGGCGGCGAGCAGCTCGTCCGCTCGCCGCAGCAGACCGGACTCGACGCGGGCCGCTACTTCCCGTTCGGCAACGACGCCGACCTGCCGCCCGACCAGCGGGACGAGGACGCCAAATCCGTGTGCTTCGAGTTCCCGGTCGAGGACACCCCGATCGAGATCCTCGGCCGTCCACGGGTGACGCTCCTGGTCCGGATGGACGTACCGCGCGGCCAGGTGATCGCCCGGCTCTGCGACGTCGCCCCGGACGGGTCCTCCACCCTGGTGACCCGTGGGGCCCTCAACCTGGCCACCCGGCACGGGCGCGACCGCGCGGAGGACTGGCCCGTCGGAGAGACCGAGTACGTGAACTTCGAGCTGAACGGCATCGGGCACACCTTTCCGCCCGGCCATCGGATCAGGGTCGCCCTCTCGTCCTCGTACTGGCCGTGGATCTGGCCCCAGGCCGGTTCGGCGGGCTTCACGCTCCAGGCGGAGGGCAGCCTCGTCGAGCTCCCGGTGCGCCGGCACACCGAGGACCCGGGCATCACCTTCGGGGAACCCGAGCAGTCGGAGCCGCTCGGTGTCGTCCACCCGGCCACGCTCGACGAGCAGCGCCCCGAGCGTCTGGTGGTCAGGGACGTCGCCAAGGGCGAGTGGCGGCTCGAGGTCGACCCCCGCTACGGCGGCACGCGCGTCTACCCGGACGGTCTGGAGTTCACCGAGGACGCGCTGGAGACGTACACGATCCAGGAGGACGACCCGCTGTCGGCGCGCGCCCGTTCGGACTGGACGATCAGACTGCACCGGCCCGAGATGTCCTGGGACGTACGGATCGAGACGCATTCGGAGACCAGCGCCGACGCGGACGACTTCATCACGTCCAACGAGGTCGTGTGCAGGGACGGCGAAGAGATCGTCTTCCACCGGACCTGGGAGAAGCGGATCCCCCGCACGGCGGGCTGACCAGGGTTAACGCGTAACTTTCCGGGCATTACGCCTACTTGAGGCCCTGCCGCCGTCCGGCGGCGCCGACGTACCGTGTCCTCAAGCGACTGGAAAGGGGCAGCGACAGATGCCCGAGCAGAGCAGCCCGCTCGACCTGGCCGAGGGCGATCCCTTCGGTCCGCACAACCTTCCCTACGGCGTGTTCTCCACCCCTGGACACCCCGAGGACCGAAGGGTCGGAGTCCGTGTGGGCGCACACGTGCTGGACGCAGGAGCGGCGGCCCACGCACTCGGTTCGCCGTACGCCAGACTGCTGGCGCAGCCGAGCCTCATGCCACTCCTGGCGGCGGGGCGCACCGCGTGGCGGGATGTGAGGCGCGCGCTGACGGCGTGGGTGACGGTCCCGTCCCACCGCCCGGACCTGGAGCCGCTGCTGTATCCGCTGGACTCGGTGACCCTGCACCTGCCGTACGAGGTCGCGGACTACGTCGACTTCTACGCCAGCGAGCACCACGCCACCAACGTGGGGCGGATCTTCCGCCCCGACAGCGCGCCCCTCACCCCCAACTGGAAGCATCTGCCGATCGGTTACCACGGGCGGGCCGGCACGGTCGTCGTCTCGGGTACGGATGTGGTGCGCCCCTCGGGCCAGCGCAAGGCGCCGGCCGACCCCGCCCCCGTCTTCGGCCCCTCGGTGAAGCTGGACATCGAGGCCGAGGTCGGCTTCGTCGTCGGCGTCCCCTCGGAGCAGGGCTCCCCCGTGGCGCTCGGCGACTTCCGCGAGCACGTCTTCGGGCTCTCCCTGCTGAACGACTGGTCGGCGCGGGACATCCAGGCCTGGGAGTACGTGCCGTTGGGCCCCTTCCTCGGCAAGTCCTTCGCCACCTCCGTGTCGGCGTGGGTCACCCCGCTGGAGGCCCTGGACGCGGCCCGCACGCCGCCGCCCGCCCGCGACGCCGAGCTGCTCCCCTATCTTGAGGACGCGGACGACGAGGAGCCGGGCGGCTTCGACATCCGGATCTCGGTGGAGATCAACGGCCGGGCCGTCTCCGAGCCGCCGTTCGCCTCCATGTACTGGACGGCGGCCCAGCAGCTGGCGCAGATGACGGTGAACGGCGCCTCGCTGCGCACCGGCGACCTCTACGGTTCCGGCACCGTCAGCGGCGCTGAGCCCGCCCAGCGCGGCTCCCTGCTCGAACTGACCTGGAACGGCCGCGATCCGCTGGACCTGCCCGACGGCAAGCGGACGTTCCTGGAGGACGGCGACACCGTCACACTGACCGCCTGGGCACCCGGACCGCACGGCACGCGGGTCGGGCTCGGTGAGGTCACCGGGCAGATCACCGCCCGGTGATGCCACGGGGTGCCCGGGCAGCGGGTGTCCGGGCAGCGGGCGCCGGGATCGGGCATCCCGGTGGCAGATCCTCGTCCGCCCGGCGGAACGTAGCTGGTGACGGCGGCCGGGGTCTCGGTGGACCCGGCCGGTCCGCCGGCGGGGGCCGTGACCGACCCGTCCCGTGAGGTCCGGGTGGCCGCCGCGAAGGGCCTGGCAGCCACCCGCTCCCCGGCCCCGGAATCACTGGCTCCCCTGCTGTGCGCCCTCTCCGATCCGGCCTGGCAGGAGCCCGGCCCCGCTCACTCGAACTCCGGCGGCTCCTCGTCCCAGCCGAACTCCGGGTTCGTGTCCTGGGCCGGGGTCCTGGCGGGTGGCACCGAGGTGCGGGCCGCCGGTACGGGGACCGCCTCCGGGGCCGGGGCAGCCGGGGCGGGGGCCGCCTCCGGGGCCGCGTCTCCCAGCCCGGCCAGCACCTCCAGCACCCCCTCGCCGTACGTCGCGAGCTTCTTCTCGCCCAGGCCGCTGACGCCGCCCAGCTCCGCCAGGGATCCGGGGCGCAGCGCGGCGATCTCCCGCAGCGTCGCGTCGTGGAAGATCACATACGCCGGGAGGCCCAGCTCCTTGGCCTGGGCGCCGCGCCAGGCGCGCAGCGCCTCGAAGACCGGGACCGCCTCCGCCGGGAGGTCGGCCACCGCCGCGGCCGACTTGGCCTTGCGCTCACCCGAACCGCCGGAGCGGGTCGTCGGCCGCTTCGGTTCCTTGCGCAGCAGCACCTCGCGCTCCCGGCCGAGCACGGAGGCGCTCTCCTCGGTCAGCACCAGCGTGCCGTACTCCCCCTCGACGGCGAGCAGCCCCTGCGCCAGCAGCTGGCGCACCACACCCCGCCACTCCGCCTCGGCCAGCTCCTCGCCGATACCGAAGACGGAGAGCTGGTCATGGTCGAACTGGATGACCTTGGCGGACCTGCGGCCCAGCAGGATGTCGATGATCTGCCCGGCCCCGAACTTCTGGTTACGCTCCCGCTTCAGCCTGACCACCGTGGACAGCAGCTTCTGGGAGACGACCGTGCCGTCCCAGGTCTCGGGCGGGCTGAGGCAGGTGTCGCAGTTCCCACAGGTCTGCTCGCCGGGCTCCTGGCCGAAGTACGTCAGGAGCTGGGCCCGCCGGCACTGGACGGTCTCGCAGAGCGCCAGCATCGAGTCGAGGTGCGAGGCGGCCCTGCGCCGGAAGGCCTCGTCGCCCTCTCCGCCCTGGATCAGCTTGCGCTGCTGGACGACGTCCTGGAGGCCATATGCCATCCAGGCCGTGGAGGGTGCGCCGTCACGCCCCGCGCGGCCGGTCTCCTGGTAGTACCCCTCGACGGACTTGGGCAGGTCCAGGTGGGCGACGAAGCGCACGTCCGGCTTGTCGATGCCCATCCCGAAGGCGATCGTCGCGACGACGACCAGGCCCTCCTCCCGCAGGAAGCGCGACTGGTGGGCGGCGCGCGTGCCGGCGTCAAGACCCGCGTGGTACGGCACGGCCTCGACGCCGTTGCGGCAGAGGTACTCGGCGACCTTCTCCGTCGAGTTGCGCGAGAGGCAGTAGACGATGCCGGCGTCCCCCGCGTGCTCCTCCTTGAGGAAGGTCAGCAGCTGCTTCTTCGGGTCGGACTTCCCCACCACGCGGTACTGGATGTTGGGCCGGTCGAAGCTGGCCACGAAGTGCCTGGCGTCGGGCATGCCGAGCCGCTGCGTGATCTCCCGGTGCGTGGCGTCGGTCGCCGTGGCCGTCAGCGCGATGCGGGGTACGCCGGGCCAGCGCTCGCCCAGGACGGACAGGGCCAGATAGTCGGGGCGGAAGTCGTGGCCCCACTGGGCGACGCAGTGCGCCTCGTCGATGGCGAAGACGGAGATCTCACCGCGGGCCAGCAGCGCGAGCGTCGAGTCGAGGCGCAGCCGCTCGGGGGCCAGATACAGCACGTCGAGCTCCCCCGCGACGAACTGGGCCTCCATCGAGCGGCGCTCGTCGAAGTCCTGCGTGGAGTTCATGAAGCCCGCGCGGACGCCGAGCGCGCGCAGGGCGTCCACCTGGTCCTGCATGAGCGCGATCAGCGGGGAGATCACGACGCCTGTGCCGGGCCTGACGAGGGCGGGGATCTGGTAGCAGAGGGACTTGCCGCCGCCGGTGGGCATGAGCACGACGGCGTCGCCGCCCTCGACCACATGCTCGATCACCGCGCCCTGCTCGCCGCGGAAGGTCTCGTACCCGAACACCCGGTGCAGCGTCTGCTGCGCGGCACTCTCGGTCGTCACACTCATGGTCGCGCCCGTCCGTCCGTTCACCCGCTTCACCCGTCACCGGCAACCATAGGCGCCGCCTACGACAACGCCGGCCGGGCTTGACTTTCCAAGGCCCGTCCGGCGTCGCTGCGTGCTTTTCCCGCTACCGCACGAACACACCAGCCTGGCTCGCCAGGTCGAGGAAGTACTGCGGGGCGAGGCCCAGCACCAGGGTCACGGCGACCCCGACGCCGATCGTGGTCATCGTCAGCGGGGACGGGACGGCGACCGTGGGGCCGTCCGCCTTCGGCTCGCTGAAGAACATCAGGACGATGACCCGGATGTAGAAGAACGCGGCGATGGCCGACGAGATCACACCGACCACGACGAGACCGCCCGCACCGCCGTCCGCCGCCGCCTTGAAGACGGCGAACTTGCCGGAGAAGCCCGAGGTGAGCGGGATACCGGCGAAGGACAGCAGGAACACGGCGAAGACCGCAGCCGTCAGCGGTGAGCGCCGGCCGAGTCCGGCCCACTTCGACAGGTGCGTCGCCTCGCCGCCCGCGTCCCGCACCAGGGTGACGACGGCGAAGGCGCCGACGGTCACGAAGGAGTACACCCCGAGGTAGAAGAGGACCGAGGAGACACCCTCCGGGCTGGCCGCGATGACACCGGCGAGGATGAACCCCGCGTGGGCGATCGAGGAGTAGGCCAGGAGCCGCTTGATGTCGGTCTGGGTGATCGCGACGATCGCCCCGCCCAGCATCGTGACGATCGCGACGGCCCACATGACGGGACGCAGGTCCCAGGTGAGGCCGGGCAGCACCACGTACAGCAGGCGCAGCAGCGCGCCGAACGCGGCGACCTTCGTGGCGGCGGCCATGAAGCCGGTGACCGGGGTCGGGGCCCCTTGGTAGACGTCCGGGGTCCACATGTGGAACGGGACCGCGCCGACCTTGAAGAGCAGGCCCATGAGGATCATGGCGCCGCCGATCAGCAGCAGCGCGTCGTTGCCCATGGTGTCGGCGAGCGCCGGGTCGATGTTCTGGACGGTGCCGTCGACGACGTTCGCGATGCCCGCGTAGGAGACGGTGCCCGCGTATCCGTAGAGCAGGGCGATCCCGAAGAGCAGGAAGGCCGAGGAGAAGGCGCCGAGCAGGAAGTACTTCACGGCGGCTTCCTGTGACATGAGCCGCTTCCGGCGGGCGACGGCACACAGGAGGTAGAGCGGGAGCGAGAAGACCTCGAGCGCCACGAAGAGCGTCAGGAGGTCGTTGGCCGCCGGGAAGACCAGCATGCCCGCCACGGCGAACAGGGCCAGCGGGAAGACCTCGGTCGTGGTGAAACCTGCCTTGACCGCGGCCTTCTCCCCGTCGCTGCCGGGCACCGAACCGGCCTGGGCGGCGAAGGAGTCCACGCGGTTGCCGTGGGCTGCCGGGTCCAGGCGCCGCTCGGCGAACGTGAACACGGAGACCATCGAGACCAGCAGGATGGTGCCCTGGAGGAACAGGGCGGGTCCGTCGACGGCGACGGCGCCCATCGCGGCGATGTGCGCGTTCTTCGTGGCGTATCCGTCGGCCGCGAGCCCCACCACCGCGGCGAACGCGGCGGCGATGGCGACGATCGTCAGGAACACCTGGGTGGTGTAGCGCGCCCGTCGCGGGACGAAGGCCTCCACCAGGACCCCGATGACGGCGGCACCGACCACGATCATGACGGGTGCCAGCTGGGCGTACTCGATGGTCGGTGCGGTGATCTTGTCGCCCGGGGCAGCCGAAGTCACCCCGCCCGCCGTCGTCCACAGGCTGTGGACAGCTGTTGCGCTCACTTGGCGGCCTCCACCTCGGGCTGGGGGTCCTTCTTCTGTACGTCGTGCATGGTGTGCTGGACCGCCGGGTTGACGACCTCGGTGAGCGGCTTCGGGAAGACACCCAGGAAGATCAGCAGGGCGATCAGCGGCAGGGCCACCGCCAGCTCACGGACCTTGAGGTCGGGCATGCCCCCGACCCCCTCCCTGACCGGTCCCGTCATCGTCCGCTGGTAGAGGACGAGGACGTACAGCGCGGCGAGCACGATGCCGACGGTGGCGATGACGCCGACCACCGGATACGCGCTGAACGCGCCGACCAGGACCAGGAACTCACTCACGAACGGGGCGAGTCCGGGCAGCGACAGGGTGGCCAGACCGCCGACGAGGAAGGTTCCCGCCAGGATGGGAGCCACCTTCTGCACCCCGCCGTAGTCGGAGATGAGCCGCGACCCCCGCCGGGTGATCAGGAATCCGGCGACGAGCATCAGCGCGGCCGTCGAGATCCCGTGGTTGACCATGTAGAGCGTGGCACCGGACTGGCCCTGGCTGGTCATCGCGAAGATGCCGAGCACGATGAAGCCGAAGTGCGAGATCGACGCGTAGGCGATGAGCCGCTTGATGTCCCGCTGGCCCACGGCGAGCAGGGCGCCGTAGACGATGGAGATCAGCGCCAGGACGAGGATCACCGGCGTGGCCCACTTGCTGGCCTCCGGGAACAGCTGGAGGCAGAAGCGGAGCATCGCGAAGGTGCCGACCTTGTCGACGACCGCGGTGATCAGGACGGCCACCGGGGTGGTCGCCTCCCCCATGGCGTTGGGCAGCCAGGTGTGCAGCGGCCACAGCGGGGCCTTCACCGCGAAGGCGAAGAAGAACCCGAGGAACAGCCACCGCTCGGTGGAGGTCGCCATGTTCAGCGATCCGTTGGCGCGGGCCTCGGCGATCTCGGAGAGCGAGAAGCTCCCCGCGACGACGTAGAGCCCGATGACGGCGGCCAGCATGATGAGGCCGCCGGCCAGGTTGTAGAGGAGGAACTTCACGGCCGCGTAGCTGCGTTGCGCCGCGGCGTTCTCGTCGCTCCCCGAGTGCGCCCGGTCCCCGAAGCCGCCGATGAGGAAGTACATCGGGATGAGCATGGCTTCGAAGAGGATGTAGAAGAGGAAGACGTCGGTGGCCACGAAGGACAGGATCACCATCGCTTCCACCATCAGGATCAGGGCGAAGAAGCCCTGGGTGGGGCGCCAGCGACTGGAGTGTGTTTCCAGGGGATCGGCGTCGTGCCAGCCGGCCAGGATGACGAAGGGGATCAGCAGCGCGGTGAGCGCGAGGAGCGCCACCCCGATGCCGTCGACGCCCAGTTCGTAACGGACGCCGAAGTCCTTGATCCAGGCGTGCGACTCGGTGATCTGGTAGCGCTCGCCGCCCGGTTCGAAGCGGGCGAACACGATGCCGGCCAGGACGAGCGTGGCCAGCGAGACGACCAGGGCGAGCCACTTGGCCGCGGTGCGCCGGGCGGCCGGGACGGCGGCGGTGGCGATCGCGCCGACCGCCGGAAGCGCCGCCGTCACTGTCAGGAGGGGAAAGGACATGGGATCAGACCGCCCTCATCAGCAGGGTCGCGGCGATGAGGACCGCCGCACCGCCGAACATCGAGACCGCGTAGGAGCGGGCGTAGCCGTTCTGCAGCTTGCGCAGCCGGCCGGAGAGCCCGCCCATCGAGGCGGCCGTGCCGTTGACGACACCGTCGACCAGGGTGTGGTCGAGGTAGACCAGGGAGCGGGTGAGGTGTTCGCCGCCGCGCACCAGG
The DNA here is from genome assembly GCF_040650935.1 of Streptomyces sp. NPDC048565. NCBI lineage: Bacteria > Bacillati > Actinomycetota > Actinomycetes > Kitasatosporales > Streptomycetaceae > Streptomyces > Streptomyces sp. NPDC048565. Next base: position 64,764 of record NZ_JBEZIH010000033.1, on the reverse strand, counting down.
ACCACATGGTTGAAGTCGTCCTGGAGGAGATCCCGGCGGGCCGCCCTGGTGAGCAGGGAGCCGCGCGGGGCGACGGCGGGGACGGGCCTGCGCCCGTACATCGCCCAGGCGATGGCGACACCGATGACCAGCACCACCATGGTGGCGGCGGTGACGGTGGTCGCGCTGACCGGGGCGTGTCCGTGGTCGTGTCCTGTGACGGGCTCCAGCCAGTGCATGAACCGGTCGCCGATGGAGAAGAAGCCTCCGGCGAAGACCGACCCGAAGGCCAGCACGATCATCGGGACCGTCATGGACTTCGGTGACTCGTGCGGGTGCGGTTCGTGGCCCTCCGCGTCCGGCTGCCAGCGCTTCTCGCCGAAGAACGTCAGCAGCATCACGCGCGTCATGTAGAACGCGGTGATCGCGGCGCCCAGCAGGGTGACCGCGCCGAGGATCCAGCCCTCGGTGCCGCCCTTGGCGAAGGCCGCCTCGATGATCTTGTCCTTGGAGAAGAAGCCGGACAGACCCGGGAAGCCGATGATCGCGAGATAGCCGAGGCCGAAGGTGACGAAGGTGACCGGCATGAACTTCCGCAGACCGCCGTACTTCCGCATGTCCACCTCGTCGTTCATGCCGTGCATGACCGAACCGGCCCCGAGGAAGAGCCCGGCCTTGAAGAAGCCGTGCGTCACCAGGTGCATGATCGCGAAGACGTAGCCGATGGGGCCGAGGCCCGCGGCGAGGATCATGTAGCCGATCTGCGACATCGTCGACCCGGCGAGGGCCTTCTTGATGTCGTCCTTCGCGCAACCGACGATCGCACCGAAGAGAAGCGTGACGGCGCCGACGACCACGACGACCAGCTGGGCGTCCGGCGCCGCGTTGAAGATGGCGCCGGAGCGGACGATCAGATAGACGCCCGCGGTCACCATCGTGGCGGCGTGGATGAGGGCCGAGACCGGGGTCGGGCCCTCCATCGCGTCACCGAGCCAGGACTGCAACGGCACCTGGGCCGACTTGCCGCAGGCGGCGAGGAGCAGCATCAGGCCGATCGCGGTGAGCTTGCCCTGGCCGGTGTCCCCGGTCGCTTCGAGGACCGGCCCGAAGGCGAACGTCCCGAAGGTGGTGAACATCAGCATGATCGCGATGGACAGGCCCATGTCGCCGACCCGGTTGACCAGGAAGGCCTTCTTCGCGGCGGTGGCCGCGCTGGGCTTGTGCTGCCAGAAGCCGATGAGCAGGTACGACGCCAGACCGACGCCCTCCCACCCGACGTACAGCAGGAGGTAGTTGTCGGCGATGACCAGGATGAGCATCGCCGCGAGGAACAGATTCAGATAGCCGAAGAACCGGCGTCGGCGCTCGTCGTGCTCCATGTAGCCGATGGAGTAGATGTGGATCAGCGTGCCCACACCCGTGATCAGCAGGACGAACGTCATCGACAACTGGTCGAGCTGGAAGGCCACATCGGCCTGGAACCCCTCGACGGGGATCCAGCTGAACAGCTTCTGGTGCAGGGCGCGGTCCTCGGCGCCCTTGCCCAGCATGTCGGTGAACAGCACGACACCGACGACGAACGACGCGGCGGCGAGCGCCGTGCCGATCCAGTGGCCGGCCCGGTCGAGCCGACGGCCGCCGCAGAGCAGGACCGCCGCTCCGAGCAGGGGCGCCGCGACCAGCAGCGCAATCAGGTTTTCCACGATTCCGACCCCTTACAGCTTCATCAGGCTGGCGTCGTCGACCGAGGCCGAGTGGCGGGAGCGGAAGAGCGACACGATGATCGCGAGCCCGATGACGACCTCGGCGGCGGCGACGACCATCGTGAAGAACGCGATGATCTGGCCGTCGAGGTTGCCGTGCATCCGGGAGAACGCGACGAGCGTGAGGTTGCAGGCGTTGAGCATCAGCTCGATGCACATGAACACCACGATCGCGTTCCGCCTGATCAGCACGCCGGAGGCGCCGATCGTGAACAAAAGGGCCGCGAGGTAGAGGTAGTTGACGGGATTCACTTGGCGACCTCCTCCTCTTCTTCCGCCTGGTCACGGGATGGTCCGCGGTCGGGAGCCGGTGTGCGGTCACGGCCGAGCCGCTCCCCCGAGCGCTGTTCCAGCGCCTTGAGATCGGCGAGCGACTCGTCGGACACATCGCGGATCTGGCCGCGCCGGCGCAGCGTCTGCATGACGGTGAGCTCGGACGGGGTGCCGTCCGGGAGCAGTCCCGCGATGTCCACGGCGTTGTGCCGGGCGTAGACCCCCGGGGCCGGCAGCGGCGGCACATGGCTGCTGCGCACCCGCTCCTGGGAGAGCTCCCGCTGTGTCCTGGGCCGCTCGGTGCGCTCGCGGTGCGTGAGCAGCATCGCGCCGACGGTCGCCGTGATCAGCAGTGCACCGGTGATCTCGAACGCGAAGACGTACTTGGTGAAGATGAGGTTGGCGAGGCCCTCGACGTTTCCGCCGTGCCGGGTGTTCGCCGCTCCCAGGCCGTTGAAGCTCTTCAGCGACGCCTGCCCGATGCCGGCGATCAGGAGGATGCCGAACCCGAGTCCGCAGGCGGCGGCCAGCCAGCGCTGGCCCTTGAGCGTCTCCTTGAGCGAGTCCGCCGCCGTGACGCCGACGAGCATGACCACGAAGAGGAACAGCATCATGATCGCGCCGGTGTAGACGACGATCTGGACGATGCCCAGGAAGTAGGCGCCGTTGGCGAGGTAGAAGACCGCCAGCACGATCATGGTGCCGGCGAGCGACAGCGCGCTGTGCACCGCCCTCTTCACCAGGACGGTGGAGAGGGCACCGATGACCGCGACGGTGCCGAGGATCCAGAACTGGACGGCCTCGCCGGTCGAGGTGGCCGCTGCGGCCAGGGTGGCGCTCACGCCTCCACCCCCTGGTCCGATTCACCCTTGGACACGGCGACCTGGCGCTCGGCGCCGGGTGCCGCCTCGGTCACCACACCGCGGTAGTAGTCCTGTTCGTCCATGCCGGGGAAGATCGCGTGCGGGCTGTCGACCATGCCCTCCTCGAGCCCCGCGAGCAGCTCGTCCTTGGTGTAGATGAGGCTCTCGCGGGTGGTGTTGGCGAGCTCGAATTCATTGGTCATGGTCAGTGCCCTGGTGGGGCACGCCTCGATGCAGAGCCCGCACAGGATGCAGCGCGCGTAGTTGATCTGGTAGACGCGGCCGTAACGCTCTCCCGGGGAGTAGCGCTCCTCCTCGGTGTTGTCCGCGCCCTCCACATAGATCGCGTCCGCGGGACACGCCCAGGCGCACAGCTCGCAGCCGATGCACTTCTCCAGCCCGTCCGGGTGGCGGTTGAGCTGGTGCCGGCCGTGGAAGCGCGGCGCTGTCACCTTCTGCGTTTCCGGGTACTGCTCGGTGAGCCGCTTCTTGAACATGGCCTTGAAGGTCACGCCGAAGCCGGCCACAGGATTCTGGAACTTCTCCCCTGAGGGTTCTGATGACTCAGACACCGTCAGCCTCCCTTCCGTCACTCGAACTTCCGGCACTCGAACTTCCGGCACCCACATGGTCGTCACTCTGAGTATCCGGCCCGCCACTGACAACGAGCTCCCGTTCCCGTCGCGGGCGCCGTCGCGGCACCGGTGGCAGGGACTGCCCGGGCAGTGGTGGCACGGGATAGCCGCCGGCCATCGGGTCGAACGCCGGCTCAGGACCGGCCGCCTCCTCCGCTGCCTTGGCCTGCCGGTCGCGGAAGATGTCGACGACGAAGGAGATCAGCAGGACCGCGATCACGGCCCCTGCGACGTACAGAAGGATCTTCGAGTAGTCGTAGCCCTCGTTGTTCAGCGCCCTGACGGTGGCGACCAGCATCAGCCAGACCACGGAGACCGGGATCAGGACCTTCCAGCCGAGCTTCATCAGCTGGTCGTAGCGGACGCGGGGCAGGGTGCCGCGCAGCCAGATGAAGAAGAACAGGAGCAGCTGCACCTTGATGACGAACCAGAGCATCGGCCACCAGCCGTGGTTCGCGCCCTCCCAGAAGGTGCTGATCGGGTACGGAGCCCGCCAGCCGCCCAGGAAGAGGGTCGCGGAGACCGCGGAGACCGTGACCATGTTGACGTACTCGGCGAGCATGAACATCGCGAACTTGATCGAGGAGTACTCGGTGTTGAAGCCGCCGACCAGGTCGCCCTCGGACTCCGGCATGTCGAACGGTGCACGGTTGGTCTCACCGACCATCGTGATGACGTAGATGATGAAGGAGACCGGCAGCAGGAGGATGAACCAGCGGTCCTCCTGCGCCGCCACGATCTCCGACGTCGACATCGAGCCCGAGTAGAGGAAGACCGAGGCGAACGCGGCGCCCATCGCGATCTCGTAGCTGATCATCTGGGCGCAGGAGCGCAGACCGCCGAGCAGCGGGTACGTCGACCCGGAGGACCAGCCGGCCAGCACGATGCCGTAGATCCCGACGGAGGCGACCGCGAGGATGTACAGCATCGCGATCGGCAGGTCGGTCAGCTGCATCGTCGTACGGTGGCCGAAGATCGAGACCTCGTTGCCCGCAGGGCCGAACGGGATCACCGCGATCGCCATGAACGCCGGTGCTGCGGCCACGACCGGGGCCAGGATGTACACGACCTTGTCGGCCCGCTTGACGACGACGTCTTCCTTGAGCATCAGCTTGATGCCGTCGGCGAGGGACTGGAGCAGACCCCAGGGGCCGTGCCGGTTCGGGCCGACGCGCAGCTGCATCCAGGCGACGACCTTGCGTTCCCACACGATGGCGAACAGCACGGTCACCATCAGGAACGCGAAGCAGAACACCGCCTTGACGACGACGAGCCACCACGGGTCCGTACCGAACATCGAGAGGTCCTCGGCGGCCAGGACGGTGCCCTGCGGTGCCGCGGCGAGTTGGGCGAGGCCGGTCACTCTCCTACCTCCGTTGTCACGACGTGCGAGCCCGGCGCGGCCGGGCCGATCCGGACCAGTCCGCCCGGCTGGGCGCCGGTGTCGGCGGGAACGCCCCGGCCGACGGAGTTGAGCGGCACCCACACCACCCGGTCCGGCATCTCGGTCACCGTCAGCGGGAGTTCGGTGGTGCCGGCGGGGCCGGTGACGGCCAGCAGATCGCCGTCCTTCACTCCGGACTCGGCCGCGGTGGCCGGGGAGAGCCGGGCGACGGCCGCGTGCCGGGTCCCGGCCAGCGCCTCGTCGCCCTCCTGGAGCCGGCCCCGGTCGAGCAGCATCCGGTGGCCCGCGAGGACCGCCTCGCCGTCACCGGCCCTGGGCACCGGGCTGGACGTCACCCGCGGGTCGTCGGCGAACCCGTCCTCCCGGCCACCGAGGCGGTCGAGCTCGCCCCTGGCCGCCTTCAGATCGGGCAGGCCCAGGTGTACGTCGAGGGCGTCGGCCAGCATGTGCAGCACCCGCGCGTCGGTCGGGCAGAGCGTCCTCGGCAGCTGCTCGGGCTTCAGCGCGGCCTCGAACATCCGCGCCCTGCCCTCCCAGTTGAGGAAGGTGCCGGACTTCTCCGCGACGGCCGCGACGGGAAGGACCACGTCGGCGCGGTCCGTAACCGCGCCGGGCCGCAGCTCGAGCGAGACCAGGAAGCCGACCTCGTCCAGCGCCCGCAGCGCCCCCGCCGGGTCCGGCAGGTCCTCGGGGTCGACCCCCGCGACCAGCAGCGCGGCCAGTTCGCCGGTGGCTGCGGCCTCCACGATCTGGCCGGTGTCACGGCCGAAGCGGGCGGGGAGCTCGGCGACGCCCCACAGGGAAGCCACCTCCTGACGGGCCCGCGGGTCCGTCGCGGGACGGCCGCCGGGCAGCAGCGACGGGATCGCGCCCGCCTCCAGCGCGCCGCGCTCGCCGGCCCTGCGCGGGATCCACACCAGTGCGGCGCCGGTCGCCGTGGCGGTGCGCAGCGCGGCGGTCAGTCCGCCCGGCACCGCGGCGAGCCGCTCGCCCACCACGATCACGGCGCCATCGCCGCGCAGCGCCTCGGCCGCCACCGTGCCTTCGGTCTCCAGACCGACTCCGCCCGCGAGTGCGTCCAGCCACGCGGTCTCGGTACCCGGTGCGGCGGGGAGCAGGGTGCCGCCCGCCTTCTCCAGGCCCCGGCTGGTGTGCGAGGCGAGCGCGAACGTCCGCTGCCCGTGCTTACGGAAGGCCTTGCGGAGCCGCAGGAAGACGCCGGGCGCCTCCTCCTCGGACTCGAAGCCGGCCAGCAGAACCGCCGGCGCCTTCTCCAGCACGCTGTAGGTGACCCCGCTGCCGTCCAGGTCACGGCCGCGCCCGGCCACCCGTGCGGCGAGGAAGTCGGCCTCCTCACCGCTGTGGACCCTGGCCCGGAAGTCGATGTCGTTGGTGTCGAGGGCGACCCGGGCGAACTTGCTGTACGCGTAGGCGTCCTCGACGGTCAGCCGGCCGCCGGTGAGCACCCCGGTCCTGCCGCGCGCCCCCGAGAGACCGGCCGCCGCGGCTTCCAGCGCCTCCGGCCAGCTCGCCGGCTCCAGCACACCCTCCGCGTTGCGTACGAGCGGAGTGGTGAGCCGGTCGCGCTGCTGGGCGTAGCGGAAGCCGAAGCGACCCTTGTCGCAGAGCCACTCCTCGTTGACCTCGGGCTCGTTGGCGGCGAGCCGCCGCATCACCTTGCCGCGCCGGTGGTCGGTCCTGGTCGCGCAGCCGCCGGCGCAGTGCTCGCACACCGAGGGCGTCGACACCAGGTCGAAGGGCCGGGAACGGAAGCGGTACGCCGACGAGGTCAGCGCCCCGACCGGGCAGATCTGGATGGTGTTGCCGGAGAAGTACGACTCGAAGGGGTCGCCCTCACCGGTACCGACCTGCTGGAGCGCGCCGCGCTCGATCAGCTCGATCATCGGGTCGCCCGCCACCTGGTTGGAGAACCGGGTGCAGCGTGCGCAGAGCACGCACCGCTCACGGTCCAGCAGCACCTGGGTGGAGATGGGCACGGGCTTCTCGAAGGTGCGCTTCTTCCCGTCGAAGCGGGAGTCGGCGCCGCCGTGCGACATGGCCTGGTTCTGCAGGGGGCACTCACCGCCCTTGTCGCAGACCGGGCAGTCCAGCGGGTGGTTGATGAGCAGAAGCTCCATCACCCCCTTCTGGGCCTTCTCCGCGACGGGCGAGGTGATCTGCGACTTCACGACCATGCCGTCGGTGCAGGTGATGGTGCAGGAGGCCATCGGCTTGCGCTGGCCCTCGACCTCGACGATGCACTGCCGGCAGGCGCCGGCCGGGTCGAGGAGCGGATGGTCGCAGAAGCGCGGAATCTCGATGCCGAGGAGTTCGGCGGCCCGGATGACCAGGGTCCCCTTGGGGACGCTGATCTCGATGCCGTCGATGGTCAGCGTGACCAGGTCCTCGGGCGGAACGGCCGCCTCGCCGCCCCCGGAGGGCGCACTCGTCGTGACTGTCATGCGTTCACCCCCCGGTGAGCGTTCTTGTCGTCCTCGTCGTCGGCCCAGAGGGTCGACCTGGCCGGATCGAAGGGGCAGCCCTTGCCGGTGATGTGCTGCTCGTACTCCTCACGGAAGTACTTCAGGGAGGAGAAGATCGGCGAGGCCGCGCCGTCGCCGAGGGCGCAGAAGGACTTGCCGTTTATGTTGTCGGCGATGTCGTTGAGCTTGTCGAGGTCCGCCATCTCGCCCTTGCCGGCCTCGATGTCGCGGAGCAACTGGACCAGCCAGTAGGTCCCTTCGCGGCAGGGCGTGCACTTGCCGCAGGACTCATGAGCGTAGAACTCGGTCCAGCGGGTGACGGCGCGCACCACACAGGTGGTCTCGTCGAAGCACTGGAGCGCCTTGGTACCGAGCATGGAGCCGGCGGCGCCGACGCCCTCGTAGTCCAGGGGGACGTCGAGGTGCTCGTCGGTGAACATCGGGGTGGAGGAACCGCCCGGTGTCCAGAACTTCAGGCGGTGCCCGGCCCGGATTCCGCCGCTCATGTCGAGCAGCTGGCGCAGGGTGATGCCGAGCGGGGCCTCGTACTGGCCGGGGCTGGTGACGTGCCCGCTGAGCGAGTACAGCGTGAAGCCAGGGGACTTCTCGCTGCCCATCGATTTGAACCAGTCCTTGCCCCTGTTCAGGATCGCGGGAACCGAGGCGATGGACTCGACGTTGTTCACCACGGTGGGGCAGGCGTACAGACCGGCGACCGCGGGGAAGGGAGGGCGAAGCCGGGGCTGGCCACGCCGTCCTTCGAGCGAGTCGAGCAGGGCGGTCTCCTCACCGCAGATGTAGGCACCGGCACCCGCGTGCACCGTGAGTTCGAGGTCGAGCCCCGAACCCAGGATGTTCGTCCCCAGGTAGCCCGCCTCCTTCGCCTCACGCACCGCCTCGTGCAGCCGCCGCAGTACGGGGACGACTTCGCCGCGCAGATAGATGAAGGCGTGCGAGGAGCGGATCGCGTAACAGGCGATCACGATGCCCTCGATGAGGCTGTGGGGGTTCGCGAAGAGGAGCGGGATGTCCTTGCAGGTCCCCGGCTCCGACTCGTCGGCGTTGACCACGAGGTAGTGCGGCTTGCCGTCACCCTGCGGGATGAACTGCCACTTCATCCCGGTGGGGAAGCCCGCGCCCCCGCGTCCGCGCAGACCGGAGTCCTTGACGTACGCGATGAGGTCGTCGGGCTCCATGGCGAGGGCCTTGCGCAGTCCCTCGTATCCGTCGTGGCGGCGGTAGGTGTCCAGCGTCCAGGGCTCGGGCTCGTCCCAGAAGGCGGAGAGGACCGGGGCCAGAAGCTTCTCCGGGCTTGTCCCGTTCTTGTCGATCTCGGCGGCCAAGGTCATCACTCCCCCTCCTCGGCTGCCGGCCCGGCCGGGTGCTCCGGGTCGGAGGCCGACGTCTGCTGCGGTGCGTCGTGCGAGCTGAGGTGCTCGGCGCCCTTCTGCGGTGCGTCCCGGGGTGTCTCGCCGCGCTGTCCGACCACACGGGCCCCCGGTCCCGCCTCGCCCTTGGCGAGCTTCAGTCCGGCCAGCGAGGCCGCGCCCGCTCCGCCGCCGGCCTCGACGGCGCCGGGGCGCTCGTCGGGGAAGCCGGCCAGGATCCGGGCCGTCTCCTTGTACGAGCACAGGGGGGCGCCGCGGGTGGGTTCGACGGTGCGCCCCGCGATCAGGTCGTCGACGAGCTGTGTCGCGCTCCGGGGCGTCTGGTTGTCGAAGAACTCCCAGTTGACCATCACGACGGGCGCGAAGTCGCAGGCCGCGTTGCACTCGATGTGTTCGAGGGTGACCTTGCCGTCCTCGGTTGTCATGTCGGACCCGTCGTCGCCGACGCCCAGGTGCTCCTTGAGCCGGTCGAAGATGGCGTCACCACCCATGACGGCGCAGAGCGTGTTGGTGCAGACGCCGACCTGGTAGTCGCCGCTCGGCTTGCGCCTGTACATCGTGTAGAAGGTGGCGACCGCGGTGACCTCGGCCGTGGTGAGGCCGAGCTGGTCGGCGCAGAAGGCCATGCCCGTACGGGAGACGTATCCCTCCTCGGACTGCACCAGGTGCAGCAGCGGCAGGAGAGCCGAACGGCTGCCGGGGTAGCGGGCGATCACCTCCTTCGCGTCCGCTTCGAGCCGGGCGAGCACCTCGGCCGGGTAGGCGGGGGCGGGGAGCTGCGGCATCCCCAGGCTGACTTCTTGGTTGGATGCGGTCACCGGTCGACGCCTCCCATCACGGGGTCGATGGACGCGACGGCGACGATGACGTCGGCGACCTGGCCGCCCTCGCACATCGCCGCCATGGCCTGCAGATTGGTGAAGGACGGGTCGCGGAAGTGGACCCGGAAGGGGCGCGTGCCGCCGTCCGAGACGACGTGCACGCCGAGTTCACCCTTGGGGGACTCTATGGCCGTGTACGTCTGCCCGGCCGGGACCTTGAAGCCCTCGGTCACCAGCTTGAAGTGGTGGATCAGGGCCTCCATGGAGGTGCCCATGATGTTCTTGATGTGGTCGAGGGAGTTGCCGAGTCCGTCGGGCCCGAGCGCGAGCTGCGCGGGCCAGGCGATCTTCTTGTCGGCGACCATGACCGGGCCCGGTTCGAGCCGCTCCAGGCACTGCTCGACGATCCTGAGCGACTGGCGCATCTCTTCCAGACGGATGAGGAAGCGTCCGTAGGAGTCGCAGGTGTCCGCGGTGGGGACGTCGAAGTCGTAGGTCTCGTAGCCGCAGTACGGATCGGTCTTGCGCAGGTCGTGCGGGAGTCCGGCGGACCTGAGGACCGGCCCTGTGGCGCCGAGCGCCATGCAGCCGGACAGGTCGAGATAGCCGACGTCCTGCATACGGGCCTTGAAGATGGGGTTGCCGGTCGCGAGCTTGTCGTACTCCGGCAGGTTCTTCTTCATGGTCTTGATGAATTCGCGGAGCCGGTCGATCGCGCCCACGGGCAGGTCCTGGGCGAGGCCGCCGGGCCGGATGAACGCGTGGTTCATCCGCAGGCCGGTGATCAGCTCGAAGAGATCGAGAACGAGTTCACGATCGCGGAAGCCGTAGATCATGATCGTCGTGGCGCCGAGCTCCATGCCGCCGGTGGCGATGCACACCAGGTGCGAGGAGATCCGGTTGAGCTCCATCAGGAGCACACGCAGGACGGTGGCCCGGTCCGGGATCTGGTCCTCGATACCGAGGAGCTTCTCGACCCCGAGGCAGTACGCCGCCTCGTTGAAGAACGGGGTCAGATAGTCCATGCGGGTGACGAAGGTGGTGCCCTGCGTCCAGTTGCGGAATTCGAGGTTCTTCTCGATGCCGGTGTGGAGGTAGCCGATGCCGCAGCGGGCCTCGGTGACGGTCTCACCGTCGATCTCCAGGATCAGCCGCAGCACGCCGTGGGTGGACGGGTGCTGGGGACCCATGTTCACGATGATGCGCTCGTCGTCCGACTTGGCGGCGGACTCGACGACCTCGTCCCAGTCGCCGCCGGTGACTGTATATACAGTCCCCTCGGTCGTGGTGCGGGGTGTTGCTCGGGGAGTGGTCATCAGCTGTACGACCTCCGCTGGTCCGGAGCCGGGATCTGGGCGCCCTTGTACTCGACGGAGATGCCGCCGAGCGGGTAGTCCTTGCGCTGCGGGAAGCCCTGCCAGTCGTCCGGCATCATGATCCGGGTCAGGGCGGGGTGCCCGTCGAAGATCAGCCCGAAGAAGTCGTAGGTCTCGCGCTCGTGCCAGTCGTTGGTCGGGTAGACCTCGACGAGGCTCGGGATGTGCGGGTCGCTGTCCGGGGCGGACACCTCCAGGCGGATCAGCCGCCCGTGGGTGAGCGAGCGCAGGTGGTAGACCGCGTGCAGCTCGCGTCCCTTGTCCTCCAGGTAGTGGACACCGCTGACGCCCGTACAGAGCTCGAAGCGCAGGGCCGGGTCGTCGCGCAGGGTGCGGGCGACCTGGACCAGGTGCTCGCGTGCGACGAAGAAGGTGAGTTCGTCCCGGTCGACGACCGTCTTCTCGATGGCGCTGTCCGGGAGCAGGTCCTGTTCCTCCAGGGCGCCTTCCAGCTCGTCGGCCACCTCGTCGAACCAGCCGCCGTACGGCCGGGAGGTCGCCCCGGGCCGCGTCACCGTGCGGACGAGTCCGCCGTAGCCGGAGGTGTCGCCGCCGTTGTTGGCGCCGAACATGCCCTTGCGTACGCGGATGACCTCACCGGAGTCGTCGCGCGGGATGGGCACCTGGCCGCCGGCGGCGTCGCCGGTGTGGCCGGTGTTCCGCTCGTCGCTCATCGCAGCAGCCCCTTCATCTCGATCAGGGGAAGTGCGTTGAGCGCTGCCTCCTCCGCCTCGCGGGCGGCCTCCTCCGCGTTGACCCCGAGCTTGGAGCCCTGGATCTTCTGGTGGAGCTTGAGGATGGCGTCGATCAGCATCTCGGGGCGCGGCGGGCACCCCGGCAGATAGATGTCGACCGGAACAATATGGTCAACACCCTGAACAATGGCGTAATTGTTGAACATTCCACCCGATGACGCACAAACCCCCATGGAGATCACCCACTTGGGGCTCGGCATCTGGTCGTAGACCTGCCTCAGGACGGGCGCCATCTTCTGGCTGACCCGCCCCGCGACGATCATCAGATCCGCCTGCCGCGGTGATCCGCGGAAGACCTCCATCCCGAAACGGGCCAGGTCGTACCGCCCGGCGCCGGTCGTCATCATCTCGATGGCGCAGCAGGCGAGGCCGAAGGTGGCCGGGAAGACGGATGACTTCCGTACCCAGCCGGCGGCCTGCTCGACAGTGGTCAGCACAAAGCCGCTCGGCAGCTTCTCTTCGAGTCCCATGGTGTGCCCCTCAGCCCCTCAGTCCCATTCCAGGCCGCCCCGACGCCACACATACGCGTAGGCGACGAAGACGGTGAGCACGAAGAGCAGCATCTCCACGAGCCCGAAGATCCCCAGGGCGTCGAAGGTGACCGCCCAGGGATAGAGGAAGACGATCTCGATGTCGAAGACGATGAACAGCATCGCCGTCAGGTAGTACTTGATGGGGAAACGGCCGCCTCCGGCTGGCGTGGGGGTGGGTTCGATACCGCACTCGTACGCTTCGAGCTTTGCTCGGTTGTACCGCTTCGGGCCGATAAGCGTGGCCATGACCACGGAGAAGATCGCAAACCCTGCCCCGAGGGCGCCGAGCACGAGGATGGGCGCGTAGGCATTCACGCTCCTCGCTCCTTCCAGTCGTCCTTGACCGTTGGACCGCATCGGGCGACCGGCTCGCCACCTCACCAAGATCGCGTCCATGTGAGGCAGTTCACAAGCCCGACTGCCCCGCATCCTATGCCCGCCGTCCTGTGATCTGCGACACGGGGTGCACCAACGTCTTTGTGATCTCCACCACCTGACGAACGATCATGAAGTCGGATGAGCGGTGATCTTCGTACGCGAAGCGGCCGTCCGGCTACGAGACGTGACATCTTGCGGCGTTACCGCTGGTCAAAGGCGCATGGCTCTATCAATGGACAGCCCTTACAAGCAAATTGGTGATGGACACAGGACCGGTGATATAGAGCGCGACCGCGGGCGACAGGCGCCCGGACGAGGGGTCCGAAGGTACCGATGTGGACAATGCGCACGCATTCACGAACTTCCGGGCACCCGGGGGCGCGTGCGGGCGCACCGCCGGCCGACCTCGCCCCGCACGCGACGCACGGCCGCGCGGTTGCCCCTCACGGGAGAGTCATGCTGTGACCTGCGCCACTCCACGCACGCTTCAAGACAAGCGGGCTTGGCCAACCGTGTGAACGGATGGTAAGCGACGGGCAATTCGGACGTATTGCAAGAATGCCGTGATCACAGCCGTGCATACGACTGCCCGATTTGCCCGTTAGGGCGTCAATAAAGGCCGCTAATAAGCGGATTCGTAGATTCCGAACGTAACTGTGTCGCAACACACGTTTCTTGTAGGGAGCCCTGCGGCCCTGATAGCGCTAGTACCCATGTCCCACACCGCTCACATACCCAGCCACCGGAAGCCCCGCCAAAGCGCCTCGAAGACGGCGCTGCGGGCAGGAGTTGCCGGTGGCGTCCTCAGCACCATCGCGGTCGCAGGTGCCGCGGGCCCGGCTCAGGCCGAGCCCGTGACCCGGACTGTCGAGATGCCCACCATCACGGCCGGGCTCTCCACTTCCGTCGCCGCGTCCGCGCAGGCAACCCAGGCGGTCGCTCTCGACCTCGAGACGCAGGCGAACGAGGACGCCGCGGCAGCCACCGCAGCCAAGACCGCCAAGAAGGCCAAGGCCGAGGCGGTCCGCAAGGCAGAGGCCAAGAAGAAGGCCGAAGCAGCCGCCAAGGCCAAGGCGGAGGCCGCAGAGCGTGCCTCGCGCACCGCCGAGCGCACCACGCTCAGCGCCTCCACCGAATCCTCGGGCTCGTCCTCCACCGCCTCCGCACCGGTGTCGTCCAACGCCACCGGGTCCGCCGCGTCCGTCATCGCGTTCGCCCAGTCCCACGTCGGCGACGCGTACGTCTCCGGTGGCACGGGCCCGAACTCGTGGGACTGCTCCGGGCTGGTCCAGGCCGCCTTCCGCACGGTGGGCGTCGAGCTCCCCCGTGTGTCGCAGAGCCAGTCCACCGCCGGGACCCAGGTCTCGCTCGACAACCTCCAGCCCGGCGACATCCTGTACTGGGGCGGTGCCGGCAGCGCGTACCACGTGGGGATCTACGTGGGCGGCGGCCAGTTCGTCGGTGCGCAGAACTCCAGCACGGGCGTCGTGCAGAAGTCCCTGGACTACGACCCGCCGTCGGGTGCCGTCCGCGTTCTCTGATTCACAAGCTCCACAGCTCGGCACCGCGCACTCCGCACGGCACGATGACGGCCCGTCATCGTGCCGTGCGCGCGTCCGACTCCTCGGCGGATACCGCGGCTTCCGGCGCCGGTCGCTGACCCGGCACCTCCGCCTGCCCCTGTCCCTGCCCCTGTTGGCCCCGTCCGCCACGGTCGCGGCGCAGGAGCAGCACGCCCGCCGCGCACGCGAGAGCGGCCAGCACGAAGCCGTAGGCGGGGGTCGACCCCGACGGCTGGGTCTCGTAGACGAGCGCGGCCGACAGCACCGTCACGGCGCTGAGCGCCCGGCCGCCGCCCGCGGTGGCGGCGAGCACCGCCGTCGGCCACAGCAGATACCACGGCTGCACCATCGGTGAGAGCACGACCAGGGCCAGCAGCGCGAGCCCCAGGGCGTACGCCGGTTCCGTACGCCCGGTCGTCGCCTGCCACGCGAGGCGGGCGATCAGCACCAGGGCGACCAGCAGACCGAGGTTCTGCACAGCGGACTTGACCGGCTCCGGGTCGGTCCCGGCCAGCAGCCGCAGGAGCTCACCCAGGCCCAGGCCGAGGTCGCTGCTGAGGGACAGGGCGGTGTGGATCCGCCCTGCGACGCCCTGGGTCCCGAACCAGCCGAAGCCCGTGCCGCCGACGAACGTCATGCCGACGGCGACCGCCCCCGCGACCAGCCCCGGCGCCAGCAGCCCCTTCGCCACCCGCCGTACGGCAGGACCGCGCGCCGCCCGGCCCACCACGACGCCGATGAACAGCAGCGCCACCGCCGCGGGCGACTTCACCATCACGGCGAGCCCGACGAGCGCCGACCCGGCGATCCACCTCCCGCGCAGGGCGAGGAGCACACCGGCCAGCATCAGGCCGATCATCAGCCCGTCGTTGTGGATGCCGCCGACCACATGGATGAGCAGCAGCGGATTCAGCGCCCCGAGCCACAGCGCGGCACTCTCGCTGCGGCCGTGCTCCCGGGCGAGGCCCCGCAGGGCCCACACGATCAGCACCAGCGCACCGATGGCTGTCAGACGCATCCCCAGCACCGCGGGCACCAGCGTGCCGCCCGTCGCCCAGGCCACGCACCGCGCGAGGACGAGGAAGAACGGCCCGTACGGTGCGGGGGTGTCGGTCCAGTGCCCCCCGACGCTCGCCGCGGCGTCGCCGCCCTGTCCCCCGGGATCGAGGACGGACGGCCCCACGCTGTAGACGTCGTGTCCTTCGAGGACCATCGTCCCCTGCGCGATGTAGCTGTAGACGTCGGCGCTGTACAGCGGCGGCGCCAGAACCAGCGGAGCCGCCCACCAGGCGAGGGTGACAAGGGTGGCGCGTACGGACGCTCCCGCCCTGCCGTGCAGCCACCAGGCGACGACGAGCACCGTGAGGCCGACGTACGCCAGGGCGTACCCCACGGCGTTCACCGCCGTCCCGTGGGGCACCCAAAGCCCCCACGGATCGTGGGCAGGCAGCGTCCCGACGGCCCAGCCGCCCAACGCGACCGCCCCCGATCCGGCCGCGCCCAGCCGTCGGCACCGGCCGGTGGTCCATGCCCCTGTAGCCCCCATGGGCCGAACCTACCGCAGGGGGCGTACCGCCGTGGTGGGGGCCGGGGCGGCCCGGTCAGGCCTTCGGGGCGACCTTCGAGAGGCCGTTGATGATGCGGTCCATGGCGTCGCCGCCCGTCGGGTCGGTGAGGTTGGCGAGCATCTTCAGCGTGAACTTCATCAGGACGGGGTGGGTCAGACCGCGCTGCGTCGCGATCTTCATGACCTTCGGGTTCCCGATCATCTTCACGAAGGCGCGGCCCAGCGTGTAGTAGCCGCCGTAGGTGTCCTTGAGGACCTTCGGGTAGTGCTGCAGAGCCAGTTCCCGCTGGGCCGGGGTGGCGCGGGCGTGCGCCTGGACGATGACGTCCGCGGCGATCTGGCCCGACTCCATGGCGTACGCGATGCCTTCGCCGTTGAACGGGTTGACGAGCCCGCCCGCGTCACCGACGAGCAGCAGGCCCTTGGTGTAGTGCGGCTGGCGGTTGAAGGCCATCGGGAGCGCGGCGCCGCGGATCGGCATCGTCATGTTCTCCGGGGTGTAGCCCCAGTCCTCCGGCATGGAGGCGCACCACGCCTTGAGCACCTCGCGCCAGTCGAGCTCCTTGAAGGCGGCCGACGAGTTGAGGATGCCGAGGCCGACGTTGGACGTGCCGTCGCCCATGCCGAAGATCCAGCCGTAGCCGGGCAGCAGACGGTCCTCGGCGCCGCGGCGGTCCCACAGCTCGAGCCAGGACTCCAGGTAGTCGTCGTCGTGGCGGGGCGAGGTGAAGTACGTACGGACCGCGACGCCCATCGGGCGGTCCTCGCGGCGGTGCAGGCCCATGTTGAGGGAGAGCCTGGTGGAGTTGCCGTCGGCGGCGACGACGAGCGGGGCGTGGAAGGTGACCGGGGTCTTCTCCTCGCCGAGCTTGGCGTGGACGCCGGTGATGCGTCCGGTGCGCTCGTCCTTGACCGGCTCGCCGACGTTGCAGCGCTCGTACAGCCGGGCGCCCGCCTTCTGTGCCTGCCGGGCCAGCTGCTCGTCGAAGTCGTCGCGCTTGCGGACGAGACCGTAGTCCGGGTAGGAGGCGAGGTCCGGCCAGTCGAGCTGGAGGCGGACGCCCCCGCCGATGATGCGCAGGCCCTTGTTGCGGAGCCAGCCCGCCTCTTCGGAGATGTCGATGCCCATGGAGACGAGCTGCTTGGTCGCACGCGGGGTGAGACCGTCGCCGCAGACCTTCTCGCGGGGAAAGGCCGTCTTCTCCAGGAGAAGGACGTCGAGTCCGGCCTTGGCGAGGTAGTACGCGGTCGTGGAGCCGGCTGGACCCGCTCCGACGACGATCACGTCCGCGCTCTGTTCGGAGAGGGGCTCGGTCACGGTCGGATCTCCCGAAGACTCGAAATCGCGTGCCGCGCGGCACATGTCGCGTGCAGTCTATGGGTGCCTGCTGATCGACTCCCGAAGGGCTCCCCGATGCCGCGTGTGCCTGATACGACTCCCTCCGTACATCTGCGCGTCCCGACCGACGAGGACGCCCTGGCCTGGTACCGGGTGTTCGACGACCCGGAGGTGATGGAATTCCACGGCGGCCGCTCGGCGGAGTACTCCGTGTACGAGGAGTTGACCGCGAGGCAGCGCCGGCACGACGCGGAACTCGGCCACTGCCTGTGGACGGTGCTGGACGACGCCGGCCAGGTCATCGGCTTCACGGGCGCCCAGCCGTGGCCGCACGCCTCGTTCGGCCCGGTGGGCGAGATCGAGATCGGCTGGCGGCTGGGCCGGCCGGCGTGGGGGCACGGTTACGCGACCGCCGCCGGGCGCGCCACGCTGGAGCGGGTGAAAGAACTCGGGGTGCGGGAGGTCGTGGCGATGATCAACGCACGGAACGCCCGCTCGGTGGCGGTGGCCGTACGTCTCGGCATGCGGCAGGCCGAGACGTACACGACCCCGGTGTCGGAACAGGAGGCGTACTGCTTCCGGTTGGAGCTCTAAGGCCCGGAGGGCCCCCGCCGGAGCTTCGAGAGCCCGGCGGGGGCCTCAGTCGCGCACGCCTCGGTGGAGCGCCACCACGCCACCGGTGAGGTTGCGCCAGGCCACCTTCGACCAGCCGGCCTCCCGCAGCAGCGTCGCCAGGCCGGCCTGGTCGGGCCAGGCGCGGATCGACTCGGCCAGGTAGACGTAGGCGTCGGGGTTCGACGACACCGCGCGCGCCACCGGAGGCAGCGCGCGCATCAGGTACTCGGTGTAGACGGTCCTGAAGGGCGTCCACGTCGGCTGGGAGAACTCGCAGATCACCACGCGTCCGCCCCGCTTGGTGACCCGGTACAGCTCGCTCAGCGCTGCGCCGGTGTCCTGGATGTTGCGCAGCCCGAAGGAGATCGTGACCGCGTCGAAGGTCTCGTCCTTGAAGGGCAGCCTGGTGCCGTCGCCGGCGGTGAACGGCATCCACGGGTGGCGCGCCTTGCCGACCTGGAGCATCCCGATCGAGAAGTCGCAGGGCACCACGTAGGCGCCGGCCCGGGCGAACGGCTGCGACGAGGTGGCCGTGCCTGCCGCCAGGTCGAGGATCTTCTGCGCTGGGCGGGCGTCCACGGCACGGGCGACCTCCTTGCGCCAGAGCCGCGCCTGTCCGAGCGACAGCACGTCGTTGGTGAGGTCGTAGTTCGCCGCCACGTCGTCGAACATCGAGGCGACTTCGTGCGGCTGCTTGTCCAGGGAAGCTCGGGTCACCCTCCCATTCAAGCAGCCCGGCCCCCGGCCTCCGGCGGCGGCGTGCGGCCGGGGCGCGCCGCGGCCCGGCGGAGCGGGCGGGGACATCCTCGTCGTCTGATCCGGGAACAGCACCGGCCCGATCCACGTCTCTCCCCTTGAGGGGAACGGGGGTTGTGTACAGGCAGCGTGCAGGACGGGTGAACGACCCGCCCTGGACGGCCACATCGAAACCACGGATGATCGTCGGAAATGCACAGAGACGGCAGAGATCGAATACGCGGCGCCGCCGGTTCACACCGGGCGGCCGGGGGTCCCCCTTCGGGCGGGGGTCCCTCGCGCGCGCAGTCGCGCAAGCGCTTGGCCCGGCGGAGACGGATACGGCGACGGCGGGTGGGCTTCGCGGGAGCGGTGGTCGCGGTGACCGCCGCCGCCGCGTTCCTCTACCTCGACGCTCCGTGGCACGACGAGGACGCCGCCGCGGCCGGCCGGGAGACGTCCCGGACCGCCTCGGCCCCGGCCACGCCCACTCCGAAGGCGTCCGCCTCGCCGAAGGCGTCGAAGAGCCCCAAGGCATCGAAGTCCCCCTCCGCCTCACCGGAAGCCGATGAGTCCGTCGATCCGGCCTCCGTGCCGAAGTCGGGTCCCGGCACCTTCACCGTGGCGCGCAAGGGCGTCTCGTCCGGTGGCGGCGGCAGCCGCTACCGCGTCGACGTGGAGGACGGCATCGGCGTGGATCCGGACAGCGCCGCCGAGGACGTGGCGGAGATACTCGCCGACCCACGGGGCTGGGGCAAGGGCGGGACCCGCACCTTCACCCTGGTCGACGACGATTCGGCCGGCCTGGTGATCAAGATAGGGACGGCGCAGACCACCGACAAGCTCTGCGGTCAGTACGGGCTGGACACCGGGGGCGAGGTGAACTGCCGCGGCGGGAAGAACGTCATGGTCAACCTGGACCGGTGGCAGCTGGGTTCACCGACCTTCGACGGTCCCGCGACCGAGTACCGCGCGCTGATCATCAATCACGAGGTGGGCCACTGGCTCGGGCACGGTCATGAGACCTGCCCCGGCCCCGGGAAGCCGGCCCCCGCGATGATGCAGCAGATCAAGGGCCTCCAAGGCTGCAAGTCCAACGCCTGGCCCTACGACCGGAACGGCCACTATCTGGGCGGCCCGTCCGTGCCGTAGACCACTGACCCGCTCAGGAGTCTCACCGCCGCCGGTGGACCAGCCGTCCGCCCAGCACCGTGGCGACGCAGGTCCCGGCGCCCGCCGCGACCAGCGCCGCCTCGTCGGGTACGTCGAAGACCGCGAGGTCGGCGCGTCCGCCGACGGCGAGCGGGGCGTGCACGGAGCCCGGCAGGCCGTGGCCGCGGACGAACGGATCGAGGTCCGGCTCCGCGGGCGGTCCGCCGGGAGCCCCGGCGACGGCCGTGAGGCCCGAGCGGGCCACGGCGGTGCGCACGGCCTGGTCCTCGAACGGGCCCGCCACATGGGTGGTCCCGTGGCGCAGCATGCGCTGCAATCCCCGGCGTACGCTGCCTGCCCTGCGGGGCTCGTCCATCCGGCCGGCCAGCGCCTCGAAATCGGCCCCGGTCAGCGGCTGTTCGCCGAGCTCGTCCGCCTCGCGCGGGTCGGGGTGGTAGCGGCGGGTCAGCAGGGCGACGCCGTCCCACTGACGCAGGCCGGGTGTGAGGACGCCCGGCCAGCGCCGGACCCGGGCCGCCGGATGCGCTGCCGTCACGGCGTCGTACGGACCGATGGCCACGATCCGGTCGCCTTCCACCGCGACCGCGCCGCCCCCGACGGCCGCCGCGCCGACCGCCAGGACCAGCGGCGCGGCGTGAACGGTCAGCACGAGCGGCTCAGTTGGCGTCCAGGAGCTTCAGCTCCGGGTGCGCCGTGCCGCCGCTGATCGCCGTGGAGGAGATGTGCGAGACGACGCGCTCGTCGACCGGGTCGTTCGCCGGGTCGTCGTGGACGACCAGGTGCTCGTAGGTCGTGGCGCGCTGGGCGGGGACGCGGCCCGCCTTGCGGATCAGGTCGATGATCTCCAGCCGGTTCGAGCGGTGCTTGGCGCCGGCCGAGGAGACGACGTTCTCCTCCAGCATGATCGAGCCGAGGTCGTCCGCGCCGTAGTGCAGGGACAGCTGGCCGACCTCCTTGCCCGTGGTCAGCCAGGAGCCCTGGATGTGGGCGACGTTGTCGAGGAAGAGCCGGGCGATGGCGATCATCCGCAGGTACTCGAAGAGCGTGGCCTGCGTCTGCCCCTTCAGCTTGTTGTTCTCCGGCTGGTAGGTGTACGGGATGAAGGCGCGGAAGCCACCCGTACGGTCCTGGACGTCGCGGATCATCCGCAGGTGCTCGATGCGCTCGGCGTTGGTCTCGCCGGTACCCATCAGCATGGTGGAGGTGGACTCGACGCCGAGGCCGTGCGCGATCTCCATGATCTCCAGCCAGCGCTCGCCCGACTCCTTCAGCGGGGCGATCGCCGTGCGCGGCCGGGCGGGCAGGAGTTCGGCACCCGCGCCGGCGAAGGAGTCGAGCCCGGCGGCGTGGATCCGCTGGACGGCCTCCTTCGCGGAGACGCCCGAGATACGGGCCATGTGCTCGATCTCGGAGGCGCCGAGCGAGTGGATGACCAGCTGCGGGAACGCCTTCTTGATCGCGGAGAAGTGCTCCTCGTAGTACTCGACGCCGTAGTCCGGGTGGTGTCCGCCCTGGAACATGATCTGGGTGCCGCCCAGCTCGACGGTCTCCGCGCAGCGCCGCAGGATGTCGTCGAGGTCGCGGGACCAGCCCTTGGCGGTGTCCTTGGGCGGCGCGTAGAACGCGCAGAACTTGCAGGCCGTGACGCAGACGTTGGTGTAGTTGATGTTGCGTTCGATGATGTACGTCGCGATGTGCTCCGTACCGGCGTAGCGGCGGCGGCGCACGGCGTCCGCCGCGGAACCGAGCGCGTGCAGCGGTGCCGACCGGTACAGGTCGACGGCCTCTTCCGGAGTGATCCGGCCGCCTTCGGCTGCGCGGTCGAGGATGGGCTGAAGGTCGGCCTTCTCGGTCACCGGGCTGTCACCTTTCGGCGGTTTTTCAACGGTTCTACGGACCGATCCAGCGTACGCCAGCCCCAGCCGGGGTCAGTCGCCGGACCGGCTGAGCGTGCCCTTCGGGTTGCCCGCCGCCTCCTCGTGGGACTGGTAGCGCAGTGCGCCGGCCGATGTGAGCGTGAAGACGAGGTCGGCGTCGCCGCCGGTGCACAGGGAGTTGTCGGTGTCGTCCGGGTCGGTGCGCTCCCGGATCTTCACCTCCTTCGCCGTGCCTGAGGTGAGCTTGCCGATGCTCTTGCAGACGACGCTCGTGCCCAGCACGTCGAGCCTGTGGGTCAGCCGGACCACGTCGTCGCCCTTCGCCCCCTCGGTGAACACGGCGGTGACCGTGCCGTGCGGCAGCCCGCTGCGTTCGGTGGCGGACCCCTTCCAGGTGCCGGCGAACTCCTCGGGCAGCGCGCTCACCGGGGCTGAGGCAGCGGGTGCTTCCGAAGCGGAGCCCGTCGGGGTCCCCGAGCCGTCGGCCGCCGGGGGCTTCGCCGCGTCGCCGGGGCGGTCGCCGTCGCTCCTGAAGAAGTCGCCCAGCGTCGCCACGCCCACGGTCACCACGGCGAGCGCCCCGGCGACGGCCAGCGCGACGGTGCAGCTGATCCGTCTCCCCCGGCGCGCACCGGGCTGCGGGCCGGTGTCCAGGGAGACGGCGACACGGGCGCCGGAGCCCCGGTCCCCCGGGGTGTCCGCGGCGGCGGGCGGTCCTGGCGGCATCGGGGGCAGCGGCGGTCCGAAGGTGCCGGGCGCCGCGTTGCCCAGGGAAGCGCTGCTGAACGGCACGGGCCCCGACTGCACGGGGGCGTCCTGCGGCTCCAGGTCCAGCAGGGCCACCGCCGAGCTGCTGAGCTCCCGCACCAGCGGGCCCGGCAGCCAGCCCGGCGCGACCAGGGCCGCGGCGCCGCCGGGCGCGAGCCTGCGGGCGAGCTCGGCGGGGGCCGGCCGGCCGGCGGGGTCCTTGGCCAGGCAGGCGGCCACCAGCTCCCGCAGTTCGCCCTCCAGGTCGCCGAGTTCGGGTTCCTCGTGCACCACCTTGTAGAGCAGCACGGCCGATGAGTCGCCGAGGAAGGGCGCAGCGCCGGTCGCCGCGTAGGCGAGGACCCCACCGAGCGAGAAGACGTCGGCCGCGCCTGAGATGTCCTCACCGCGTATCTGCTCCGGCGCCATGTAGCCGGGCGAGCCGACGGACACCCCGGTGGAGGTGAGGGAGACGGTGGCGCCGAGGGCACGGGCGATGCCGAAGTCGATCAGCCGGGGGCCCTCCAGCGCCAGCAGGACGTTGGACGGCTTCACGTCCCGGTGGATCAGGCCGTGCGCGTGTACGGCGTCGAGTGCCTCGCCGAGCCCGGCCCCCAGGGTCCGTACGGCGTACTCGGGCAGCGGGCCGTGCCGGGTGACCGCGTCGGAGAGCGGCGGACCTGCCACGTAACCGGTCGCCACCCACGGCACGGCCGCGTCGGGGTCGGCGTCCAGGACCGGGGCCGTCCACCGCGCGCCCAGGCGCCGAGCGGCCTCCACCTCACGGCGGAAACGCGCACGGAACTGCTCGTCCAGGGCGAAGTGCGGGTGCACCACCTTGACCGCGACGGTACGGCCGCCGGCGCTGCGGCCCAGATAGACGCGGCCCATACCGCCGGCGCCGAGCCTGCCGAGCAGCCGGTAGGCGCCGATGGTGCGCGGTTCGCCGGCTTCCAGCGGCTGCATACGGTCTCCCCCTGTGATCCCCGGGACTCGGACGGCAGCCTAGGCGGACCGCGTCGCACGGTCACGGAGACCCCTTGCGCCGATTTCGCCCCTATGGGCACGAAGCAGGGATTTCGCCACACCGAAAGGCGTGAATACGTCGTTCGTCCGCACCGATCAGGGTGCGTCGTCCCGGTACATCAGGGTTCTCCGTCGGGGTTCTCCGTCCGGGTTCACCGGAGGGATACCGGAAGGGGTTCCCCGAGCCATCCCCTATTCGCCCGTGCGTCCATGAAGAGACGCCCCACGACGGAACTCCGGACATTCACCCCCATTCAAGGGAACGGAATGCCGGAGTCACGCATCAGGGGGTAAAGGGCGGCCGGGGAAGGAAGGCGCGGGAAGGTACGGGAAGGCGGGCGGGATTCATCTCGTCCGCCGCGCCATTCCCGTACGCCGACGGTGTCAGCCGCCGAGGAGTTCGACCTTCACGTCCGCCGGGAAGCCGGACGTCGGGCCGGTCCGCCGGGCGAACTCGCGCACGCCCGCCAGCTGGTCCGGGCCGAAGCGGAAGTCCAGGGTGGTGAAGTAGCGCTCCAGCACCTCGGCGTCGAAGGACTCCCAGCGTGCCGCCTGCTCCGCGACCTTGGTGACCTCTTCAAGGGAGAGGTCACGGGAGGCCAGGAACGCCTCGTGCACCTTCTCGACGTACTCGGGGTGCGAGGCCAGGTAGTCCTTGCGGGCCGCCCAGACGGCGAAGACGAACGGCAGCCCCGTCCAGTCCTTCCACATCTGTCCCAGGTCATGGACCTTCAGGCCCAGCCTGGGGGCGTCGTGGAGGTTGGCGCGCAGCGCGGCGTCACCGATGAGGACGGCCGCGTCGGCGTCCTGCATCATCAGGCCGAGGTCCGGCGGGCAGGTGTAGTAGTCGGGGGCGACGCCGTACCGCTCGGCCAGCAGCAGCTGGGCCAGTCGTACGGAGGTGCGCGAGGTCGAGCCGAGGGCCACCCGGGCCCCGTCCAGCTGCTCCAGGGGGAGCTGGGACACGATCACGCACGACATGACGGGGCCGTCGCAGCCGACGGCGATGTCGGGGAGAGCGACCAGGTCATCGGCGTTGCGGAGGAACTCGACCAGCGTGACGGGGCCGATGTCGAGGTCCCCCCTGACCAGCTGCTCGCTGAGTCTTTCCGGGGTGTCCTTCGAGAGCTCCAGGTCGAGCAGGGTCCCGGTCCGTGCCAGACCCCAGTAGAGGGGGAGGCAGTTCAGGAACTGGATGTGGCCGACGCGCGGCCTGCTGCGACGGTCGTCGCCTTCTGCGGGAGAGACGGTTGAATTGTCCACATCGCGAGGCTAGACCTCTCTCCGCCGACCGGCATCATCGGGTCGCCCGGAGTCCTCCGCGGGGGCCTTGTCCGTCAGCTCTCCGACGGCTCAATCAAACATCCGAGTGAAGTGATCTTTCCCTCTACCGCTCTCCACAGAGTGCGTGCTAGGCTCGCCGCAAGTTGCAGTTTGGTTTCCCTTGCAGTACAGAGCCTGCGGAGCATGTAACCCGCAGGCTTTTGTAGTTTTCAGACTTGTTTGCAGGTTCTGGAGCAGGGCAACCCTTTGGCCCAAGGAGGGCTTATGGCTACCGGAACCGTCAAGTGGTTCAACGCTGAAAAGGGCTTCGGCTTCATCGCCCAGGACGGCGGCGGCCCGGATGTCTTCGTCCACTACTCCGCGATCAACGCGTCCGGGTTCCGCTCCCTCGAGGAGAACCAGGTCGTGAACTTCGACGTCACTCAGGGACCCAAGGGTCCGCAGGCTGAGAACGTCACCCCGGCCTAGTTGCCCGGGTCGGCCGATCGCGGCCGAGTGAGCAGTACCCAAGGAGCCCCGCTCCCCCGCTTCGGCGGAGGAACGGGGCTCCTGCCTTTTCCCGTCCAGGCTTTTCCTGCGGCCCCGTGGTGTTTCAGAGGCCGGCCTGCTTCGCCTCCGAGACGGGCTTCGCCCTCGCACCAGCTCACCGCGCTGCGCGAACAACTGCTCGACCCGAAACGCAGGATCTGAACGACCGCTTGACCTTCACACCGCGTGAGGGCCTGCACTGGGAGTCGTCATGTTCACCATCGGAGACTTCGCCCGCCACGGACGGGTGTCGGCCCGGATGCTGCGCCACTACGACGCCATCGGCCTCCTGCGCCCGGACCGCACCGACCCGGACACCGGCTACCGCTACTACGGCGCCGCGCAGTTGGCGCGCCTCAACCGCGTCATCGCGCTCAAGGACCTCGGCTTCACGCTCCAGCAGGTGCGGGCCGTCCTCGACGAGCAGGTGGACGCGGACGAGCTGCGCGGGATGCTGCGGCTGCGCCACGCCGAGCTCGAGGCCGCGATGGCCGCGGCGGCGGCGAGGCTGGCCCAGGTCGAGGCGAGGCTCCGGTCCATCGAGAGTGAGGGACACATGCCCGAGAACGACGTAATCGTCAAGACGGTCCCCGCGGTACGGATCGCCGAGCTGACCGCGACGGCCGGGAGCTACCAGCCGCAGGACATCACCCCGGTCATCGGCCCGCTGTACGAGCGGCTGTTCCCGCTGCTGGCCGCCGCGGGCGTCAGCCCCTCGGGGCCCGGCGTCGCGCGGTACGAGGACGACCCGGCCGGCGACGGCGCGGTCACCGTTCACGCCGGGGTCACCGTCGAAGCCCCCGCCGGCCCCCTCGGCGACACCGGTCTCACCGTCGTCGAACTGCCCGCCTCCCGAGCGGCCACCATCGTCCACCGGGGCTCCATGGACCATGTCCTGGTGACCGAGCAGATCCTCGCCCGCTGGCTCGACGACCACGGACGACGCCCCGCCGGCTACGCCAGGGAGGTCTCCCTGGAGTGCCCCGCCGACCGTGAGAAGTGGGTGACCGAGCTCCAGCTGCCCCTCGTCGGCTGACCTGACGTCACGCTCCGTACAGGCCCTCGGCCCCCGGCTCATGTCGAGGGCCTGTACAGAGCACCACCCGATACTGACGAGCCCGCCCATAACAAGGCAGACTGTTGACCGCGATACCAACTGCTTCGAGCAGAGCGGATCAGCAGGACCGGCGGGCAGGCAGGACAGGGGGCATCATGGACCGCGACAACGGACCCGGCATGCGCGTTCCGGAGCAGCGCGCCGCACGGGAACGAGCGGCCGGCACCGAACTGCGCTTCACCGTGCTCGGCCCGGTACGCGCGTGGCGCGGCAGCGAGCTCCTGCCGTCCGGGTCCCCGCAGCAACGGGCCCTGCTGGCCGCCCTGCTCCTGCGCGACGGCCGCACGGCCACCGCATCCGAGCTCATCGACGCCCTCTGGGGCGAAGACCCTCCGTCGCAGGCCCTGGCCACCGTACGGACGTACGCGTCACGGCTCCGCAAGATCCTCGGCCAGGACACCCTGGTCAGCGAGTCCGGGGGCTACGCCGTCCGGGTCCCGCGCGAGACCCTCGACCTGACGCACGCCCAGGACCTGGCGGCTGAGGCCGAGACGGCCCGAGGCGGCGGCGACCGCGCCCAGGCCCGCGCCCTGATCAACAAGCTGCTCGGCCTCTGGGACGGCGAGGCGCTCGCCTCCCTTCCCGGCCCGTACGCGGAGAACCGGCGCGCAAGCCTGGAGGAGTGGCGCCTCCAGCTCACCGAGACCCGTCTCGACCTGGATCTGGAGGTCGGCTCCCACGCGGAGACGGTCTCCGAACTGACCGCGCTCACCGCCGCGCACCCCCTGCGCGAGCGGCTGCGCGAGCTGCTGATGGTCGCCCTGTACCGCAGCGGCCGGCAGGCCGAGGCGCTCGCCGTGTACGCAGACACCCGCCGGCTGCTCGCGGAGGAGCTCGGCGTCGACCCGCGCCCTGAGCTTGCCCAGCTCCAGCAGCGGATCCTTCAGGCCGACGAGGAGCTGGCCCGCCCGGCCGACGAACGGCCGCCCGCCCCCGCGCCGGTCCGGCCGGCCCAGCTCCCGGCCACCGTCCCGGACTTCACGGGCCGCGCCGCCTTCGTACGCGAGCTGGGTGAGCGGCTCGGCTCCGCCGAGGGCTCCGTCATGGCCGTCTCCGCGCTGGCCGGCATCGGCGGCGTCGGCAAGACGACCCTCGCCGTGCACGTCGCCCACCAGGCACGCCCGCACTTCCCGGACGGCCAGCTGTACGTCGATCTCCAGGGCGCGGGCGCGCGGGCCGCCGAACCCGAGACCGTACTCGGCGCGTTCCTGCGCGCGCTGGGCACCGCCGACTCCGCCATCCCTGACACCCTGGACGAGCGGGCCGCGCTCTACCGCTCCACACTGGACGGCCGCCGCATCCTGGTCCTGCTCGACAACGCCCACGACGCGGCCCAGGTCCGGCCGCTGCTCCCCGGCACCGAGGGCTGCGCCGCACTGGTCACCAGCCGTGTCCGCATGGTCGACCTGGCCGGCGCGCACCTCGTGGACCTGGACGTGATGTCCCCCGAGGAGGCACTCCAGCTCTTCACCCGCATCGTCGGCGACGAACGCGTCCGCTCGGAGCGCCAGGCCGCCCTGGACGTGGTCGCCGCGTGCGGCTTCCTGCCACTTGCCATCCGCATCGCCGCCTCCCGGCTGGCCGCCCGCCGCACCTGGACGGTCTCGGTGCTGGCCGAGAAGCTCGCCGACGAACGCCGCCGTCTCGACGAACTCCAGGCCGGCGACCTCGCGGTGAAGGCCACCTTCGAGCTCGGCTACGGCCAGCTGGAGCCGGCCCAGGCCCGCGCCTTCCGCCTCCTGGGCCTGGCGGACGGCCCGGACCTCTCGCTCGCGGCGGCGGCAGCCGTCCTGAATCTGGACCTCCACACGGCGGAGGACCTCCTGGAGACCCTGGTCGACACCAGCCTCCTGGAGTCGGCGGCCCCGGGCCGCTACCGCTACCACGACCTGGTGCGCCTCTACGCGCGTGCATGCGCGGAACGTGACGAACAGCCCCCGGTGGAGAGGGAGCTGGCGCTGTCGCGACTGCTGGACTTCTATCTGGCGACGGCGGCGGGGGTGTACGCGCTGGAGCGGCCGGGGGACCGGCTGGTGGACCACCTCGAACCGACGGAGCACGCGGGGCTGTCGTTCGGGGACCGCCATTCGGCGCTGGACTGGCTGTACACCGAGGCGACCAACCTGCTGGCTTGCGTACGTCAGTCGGTGCGGCCCCCCACACTGGCCCGTGCGGTCGACCTTCTCTACGCGGCCCTCGATCTCGGCGAGTCGGGTGCCAACTCGAAACAGTACGAGGCAGTGGCGGTGGCCGTCAGAGAGGCTGCCCGGGCGGGCGGGAACCCCGGGGCGGAGGGTCGTGCCGTCATGTCCCTGGCCAATGTGCACCAGTTGGCCGGCCGGTTCGACCACGCGGACCGTGAAGCCCAGGAGGCCTTGCGGCTCGCCCGCACCGTCGACGACCGGCTGCCCGCCTGCTGGGCATCCAACGCCCGGGGCATCATCGCGCTGTACCAGAACCGTCACGCGGACGGCGAGACATTCCTGAACCAGGCGATCGAGGCGTTCCGGAGCGACGAGAACCGTCCCGGCGAAGCCAGCGCCCTGTGCAACCTGTCGCGCATCCATCTCGCCACCGGGCGGACGGACAGCGCCATCACCCTGGCGACGGCGGGCATAGAGATCTACGACTCCCTCGGCCACGCGCTGCGCGGCGCCAACGGGCGCTACGCTCTGGGCCTGGCGCTCACCCAGAGCGGGAAGCCGGCAGCGGCGGCGGACCAGCTCAACGAGGCCCTTGCCATCTTCCGCGACAGCCGGCAGCGGCTGTGGGAGGGCATGGCGTTGTTCCGGCTCGCCGAAGTCGACCTCGCCTCGGGCCGTCCCGCCCAGGCCGCCCAGTTCGCCGAGCTGGCACTCACGGTCCTCCGCGGCATCGGCGGCGAGTGGCGCCGGGGAAATGTGCTGACCGTCCTGGGCCGGGCTCTTGCCGGAATCGGGCAGACGGGCCGCGCCCAGGTCTGCTGGTCGGAGGCACTCGGCATCTACGAGGAGCTCGCCTCCCCGGAAGCAGAAGCGGTCCGCTCCTTGCTGTCACCTGCGGCAGCCGCCTGAAAGACGGGGCGTTCATCGTTCGTTTATCGCCCCCCGGCATGCTCATGCCTGTCGATCCGTCGCGTCGGGGGGCAGACGGGGGCGACAGCGGCCGTGCCAATAGGGTGAACGGCCCCGAGAGGCCCGTCCGGCAGTCCACGGGGGAACAGCCGGGCGGGTCTCCCAAACCCCATCGTGCAGTTCAGAAAGGGAGTTGACCATCATGGCCGACGCCAGCAAGCAGGACCCCATCCTCAAGCCCGCGGACCAGCACGCCACCGGTGAGCCGGAGACCCCTGTCACGACGCAGGACCAGCACGCGACGGGCGGAGACGTGACGACGCAGGACCAGCACGCCACGAGCGAGCCGGCCAACTAGTCCAAACCCGCACGGGGAGCGGCCGCGGCGGCGCGGAGGGGGAGCCGTCGCGGCCGCTGCACGTCCGCGCACCGGAACAGAGACAGGGCCCGAGCCGACCGGCTCGGGCCCTGCTCGTGCTCCACGGGCACCGCACCGGCCGGAGTCAGTAGCTCACATCCGCCGTGACCCGGCAGCCCTTCACCCGGGAGACCAGGCGGGGGCTGTCCATGGCGACCGTGAGGACCTTCGTCCCGCCGGCATCGACCTCGACATCCGCGTCCCCCGTGTCGACGGTCAGACCCTTGGCGTCGACGAACGTCACGTCCACCTCGTACGTCTGCGCGACCGCCGAGGTCGAACGGATCTCCACCGACGAGGACGTCGTCGCCCTGCGCTTGCCCTTCTTGGGCTGGGCGCAGCGGATGACACGCACGGCCGGCGCGTCGGACGCGCTCGCCGCCGGGGTGGCGGACTCGTACGTCGACCCGCCGGACGTGCTCGACGAGCTGTCGTAGTCGTCATCGTCGTCGTAGTGGTGGTAGCTGCCGTTGCTCTTCTTGGAGTTGGAGCAGCCACCTCCCGAGCTGCTGCTCTTGCCACTGCGGCTCTTACCGCTCCCGCTCTTGCCGCCGTGGCTGGACGTGGAGAATCCGGTGAGTGCGAGCACCACCACGACCAGTACCGCCGCGAACCTCATCTGTCGCCGCACCATCGATGCAGTCCCCCTGCTTTGAGTCGGATTCCTTGGCCGTCGCACGGTCGCGCGGCACTGTCACGCACAGCATTCCGGTCGATCACCCAAGGTCAGGTCATGACCCTGTCACAGTCTCGTCATGGTCTCCGATGGCAGGGAACGGGGGCCGGGCGTAGCGTCGATGCGGGGAAGCGGTGCGCACCTGTGTGCGCCAAGGCCCGGGAGGCTGTTGATGATCCGCAATGTCCTCGGTTCCGTCGTCGCCCTCCTGGGAGCGGCGGCGGCCGTGCAGAGCCCCTTCCACAGCTGGTACGACGACCGCCTCGGGCGGGACTACCGCATCCAGGACCTCTTCGCCGGCATCACCGGGGCCTCGTCGTCCGTCCTGGGCTCGGTCCTGCTGCCGATGCTGTTCGCCGCCCTGGTCACCCTCGTGGGCGTCGTGCTCCGCTCCCGCTGGGTGGTCGCCGTCGCCGGACTGGTCGTCCTCGGTTTCACCGTGCTGTGGATGGTGCGGCAGGGCCAGGAGGCCGGAAGCCTGACGGTCGGCGGGGGCGGAGCCGGGCTGCGGTGGGGCGTGGCACAGGCGCTGGCGGGCGGTGTCCTGCTCCTGCTGGGGGCGCTGCTGATGTCAGGGCGCCGGGGCACACGGCAGAGGCAGCGGCCTGCCGCCGAGCCCTATCCCGTGCCGCCGGACGACCGTCCCGACACCTGGCCGCCGACCCAGGAGCCCGGGCCCGCCTCGCAGACATCCCCGGGGCCGGAGCCCGAGGCCGATCCGTACACCGGGCCCGGCAGGCACCGGGCGCCCCGCGACGCCGAGGGCGCCCCCGGTACCGAGGGCACCGCCGGCACCGCCGGCACCGCCGGCACCGCGGACACAGCAGACACCGCCCAGTACCCCGTCGCGCAGGACCCGAACGCCTACCCGGAAGAGCCGGACGGGGCGCAGGACGGGACACAGGGCCAGGACCGGTACCACCCGCCGCACCCCTGAGCGGCGTCTCAGGCGCGGGCGGCTCTGTTGCCCGTCCCCGTCCCCGTGCCCTTGAGCGCGTCCAGGGCATACACACAGCGGTCCTTGCTGCACGCGTACACCACGCCCGCCTGCGCCACCGGAGAGCCGGTGATCTCGCCGCCCGTGGCCAGCTTCCAGCGGAGCTGGCCGCCTGCCGCGTCCAGGGTGTAGAGGACGTGGTCCGCCGAGCCGAAGTGGACCCGGCCGTCCGCGACCACCGGTGCGCCGACGACCTCGCCGCCCGCCGCGAAGCGCCACTTCGGCGTTCCGGTCACCGCGTCCAGCGTGTACAGCGCACTGCCGCTGCCGACGTGCACATTGCCCGCCGTGACCAGCACGGGCTCGATGGACTGCCTGGCCTCCGTCGCGATCCGCCACCGGTCCTTGCCCGTCGCGGCGTCCAGCGCGTACACGGTGCCCAGGTAGTCGGCGAGGTACACCCCGCCGCCCGTGACCGCCGGTCCCGGCGCGAAGGCGGGCGGGGAGAGGAACGCGGCCGGTGACTCGAAGTGCCAGCGGACCCGGCCCGAGACCATGTCCACGGCCAGCACCCGGGTGCCCGCCGCGATGTACACGAAGCCGTCGGGCGCGGGCGTGACCCGGACCGGGACCCCACCGCAGGAGGCTGCGTCGCCGATGGGGTACGACCAGCGCTCCGCGCCGGTGCGCGCGTCGACGGCCCGCAGCCGGGCGTCCTGCCACAGGTACACCGTGCCGTCGTGGATGACGGGCCCGGCCTCCGGCGTCTCGAAGTCCGTCTGGACGCCGCTGGTCTCCCACAGCTTCTCGCCGCTCGACGCCTCCCACGCCTGTACGCCGCCGCCCCGCGTCCCGGTCAGGACGGTGCCCCGGTCGGCCTTGAGGGCGTACACCCAGGCATCGGTCCGGAGCCGCCACCACTCGTTGCCGGTCGCCGCGTCCAGCGCGTACAGGGACGGGCCGTCCGAGGCGTGGATCCGGCCGCCGTCGACGGCCATCGACCAGGCCACGTCACGGGTCTTGAACTGGCGGCGCCCGTTGCCCACGTCCAGGGCGTGGACCTCGAAGGAGGTGACGTACAGCAGGTCACCCACCACGACGGGCGTGCCCCACACGTCGTTCGACATACGAAAACGCCACGGCCGCCAGCGGTCAGGCGCGGCCGGCTCCGCGTCCGGGGGCTGCGCGGGGGCGGGCACCGGAGCCGTCGGTGCGGCCGTGGCCTGCCCGCCGGGCGGGCGCACCCAGCCGGTGGCCGGGTCGGCGTGCGCGGCGGCGGGGCCCCGTACGTCCACGGGGCGCGGCCCCGGGCCGATGGGCACCTGGGCGCCGGCCAGCCGCACGGGGCCGCCGTCGGGCGCGGGGCCGGGCGGCGGCGCCATGGTGGGCGCCGTCGACGGCAGGCCGTTGCCGCGCCAGGGCCCCTCAGGGTCGTGGCCGGGCGGCGGCTGAGTCGGGGGCGGGGGCACGACCACGGGCGGCGCGACGGCGACCGCGCGCCCACCCCCGCGGCGCTGCTCGATCATCGCGGTCGCGACGGTCGGCAGCCAGGCCGACGCCGTGCCGCTGTCGTCGCCTCCGGAGGCGAACAGGTGCGGGGCCAGCTGGGACTGCAGATCCGCCGGGCTGGGCCGCAGGGACGCGTCCATCTGCATACAGGACTCGATGAGCGGACGCAGGTCGTCGGGCAGCCCTTCGGTGTCGGGGCCGTCCCGCAGCAGCATGAACACGGTCTCGACGGGGTTCGCCCCGTGGAAGGGCGCGTGCCCCGTCGCCGCGAAGACGAGGGTCGAGCCGAGGGAGAACACATCGCTGGCCCCGGTCACGCTGCGCGAGTCGCGGGCCTGCTCGGGAGACATGTACGCGGGCGTGCCCACCGCGACGTTCGTCATGGTCAGCCGGGTGTTGGAGACGCCGGACGCGATACCGAAGTCGATGACCCGCGGCCCGTCCTCGACCACGAGCACATTGGACGGCTTCAGGTCCCGGTGGACGAGACCCGCCCCGTGGATCGACTGCAGGGCCTCGGCGATCCCGGCGGCCAGCCAGCGCACGGCCTGGGTCGGCATCGGCCCGCACTCATTCACTATCTCCTCGAGGGAGGGGGCGGGGACATAGGCGGTGGCCAGCCAGGGGACCGCGGCCCTCGGGTCCGCGTCGACCACGGCGGCGGTGTAGAAACCGCTGACCGCGCGTGCGGCCTCCACCTCACGCGTGAAGCGGACCCGGAACAGCTGGTCCTCGGCCAGTTCCGTACGGACCGTCTTGATCGCCACCCGTCGGCCCGACGCCGACCGCGCCAGATAGACCAGCCCCATGCCGCCGGCCCCGAGCCGTCCCAGCACCTCGAACGGGCCGATCCGCCTCGGGTCATGCTGCGTCAGCTGCTCCACTTGCCTGCCACCTCCCCGTACGGACCTCAGGAACAGAAGCCCGCGAAATCCCGCCCTGTGCAGCGTCTCACCACTGGGCACCACTTGGCGGTGCGCACCCTGATTCTTCCTGGCTCGGGGCCCGGTTGCGAACCCGGGGGCGGAACGGAGTGTTGTGTGGCACTCCATCCCTTTCAGGACACCCGTGGACAGCCGCCGCTGCGGCTACGTGAGCGGCCCGGTCGGCCGGAGCACACCGAAAGCCGCACCCTGGTCGTCCTGGAGGACCGCCACCCGCCCGTACGGGATGTCCAGGGGAGGCGCTGTGATCCGGCCACCGAGGCGTACGGCGGTCTCGGCGGCCCGGTCGCAGTCGGCGACGGCGAAGTAGCTGAGGAAGTAGCTGGGCAGCATCGCGGGGACCGCGTCCGCGATGACCGCGCGCCCGCCGACCGCGGTGTCCCCGCCGGGCTCGGTCCCGGCGGGGGACCAGGTCCGGAACGGCCGCGTGGCCCCGGCGGGGGCCTCGGCGACCGGCGGTGCGGGGTCGTCGGTCCCCCGGAAGCCGAGTACCTCCTCGTAGAAGGCGTCCACGCGCTCCGGCTCCCGGGTGTGGACCTCGGTCCAGCAGAACGCGCCCGGCGCGTATCGCTTCTCGAATCCCGCGCGGTCGCCCGCCTGCCAGAGGCCGAAGACCGCACCTCCGGGGTCGGCCGCCTGGGCGAGTACCCCGGCGCCGCCGGCCCGTACCGGTTCGGTGATCACCTGTCCGCCCGCCTTCCTGACGAGGGCGACGGTGGCGCGGATGTCGTCGGTGGAGAAGTAGACGCCCCAGGCCGTGGGCATGCGGCCGTCCTGCTTGGCGGCGAGCGCGGCGACAAGGGCGCCGTCGCTGTACGCATCCGCGAAGGGCATGCCGTCACCGGCGTGGAAGGTCCAGCCGAAGAGCCCGCCGTAGAAGCGCTTGCCGGCCTCCAGGTCGGAGAGCTGCACATCCACCCAGCAGGGCGCGGACTGCGCGAATACGGCCATGGCCCGGGTCCTTCCGTCGCGGTGACGCACGTCACACTCAACGTAACGTCGAGGGCCTTCCGGCGCGCCCCGAGGGGTTGAATAGAACCTTTGCCCGAATCGTGAAGGTTCTGCGACCTGCGTGGACAAGAGTTGTCCACCGAAGTTATCCACAGGCTGTTGATAACAACATCGCACCGGACGCGCTCCGGTGCCGCGAGAAGGGCAATTCCATAAACGCGCACACCCGGCTCGGAAATGGATCACACCGCATCGGGAATTGCGCGTCAGCCCCGTCCGCACTGGGCCGTTCCCCATTTGCAGTCGGTCAGATCGCGCTCGGTTCACCCCTCGGTAAGCTGACGGCATGACAGGACAAGTACGCACCGTCGACGGCCGCGTGGCTGGTCGGCGAGGCCAGGCGACGCGGCAGAAGCTGCTCGACTGCCTCAGCGAGATGCTCAGCTCCTCGCCGTACCGGGACGTCAAAGTCATCGACGTCGCACGGAAGGCGGGGACTTCACCCGCGACTTTCTACCAGTATTTCCCCGACGTCGAGGGCGCCGTTCTCGAACTCGCCGAGGAAATGGCCAAGGAAGGTGCCGGACTGACCGAACTGGTCGGCGGGCGCTCCTGGGTCGGCAAGGCCGGCCGGCAGGCCTCCGAAGAACTCGTCGAGGGATTCCTCGACTTCTGGCGGCGCCACGACGCGATCCTCCGCGTCGTCGACCTCGGCGCGGCCGAGGGCGACAAGCGGTTCTACAAGATCCGCATGAAGGTCCTCAGCTCCGTCACCAACTCCCTGACGGACGCGGTCAAGGAGCTGCAGTCCAAGGGCAAGGTGGACAAGGACGTCAACCCGGCCGCGATGGCGGGATCCCTCGTCGTCATGCTCGCGGGGGTCGCCTCGCACCAGAAGGGCTTCACCACCTGGGGCGTGAAGCAGGCCGAACTCCGGCCGACCCTCGCCCTGTTGGTCCATCTGGGCATCACCGGCAAGAAGCCGGCCAGGTAGGCGGCGGCCAGGACTCCCCCGCACACGCCGGGCGCCGCGCCTCCGCGGCTCCCCACGTCCTGTCTCACCGACGGCGGACCACCCACTGTGGTCCGCCGTCGGCGTTTCCGCGGCGGCTCGGGACGCGGTGGAATGAGCCCATGAACGATGCACAGAGCGATGCACCCGACGGCACACAGCGTGACGCGCAGAGTGACCCGCGGAAGGAATTCCGCGACCTGCTCCACGCGCAGCGCGTCTGGGACGTGCCCCTGCCCTCCTTCGACCCGTCCGCCGCGCCCGCCGCGCCCCTCCCCCTCTTCCACAGCTGGTTCGCCGAGGCGGTGGCTGCCGGGCAGACCGAGCCGCACACCATGACCCTGGCGACGGCGGACGCGGAGGGCCGGCCCGATGTGCGCACGCTGATGCTGCACGACGCCGACGAACGCGGCTGGCACTTCGCCACGCACACCACCAGCGCGAAGGGCCACCAGCTCGCCGCCCGCCCGGACGCGGCGCTCGGCTTCTACTGGCCCGCCCAGGGCCGCCAGGTGCGCGTACGGGGTACGGCTTCCCCCGCGAGCCGCGAGGAGAGCCGGGCCGATCTGCGGGCCAGGTCCACCGGCGCGCTGGCCGCCGCGCTGACCGGTTCGCAGAGCGAGGTGCTGCCCGCCTACGACACCCTCGTACGGGCCTCCGAGGCGGCCTGGGAGCGCGCAGCGGCCGAGCCGGACGCCGAGGCGGCGACCTGGACGCGCTATGTGGTCGAACCGCGCGAGGTGGAGTTCTTCCAGGGCGACGGCCGGCGCCGGCACGTACGGCTGCGCTACCGCCGCGACGGTGCGGCCTGGACCCGCGAGCTCCTCTGGCCCTGACCTGGGTTCCGGGCCCCTCTTACCCCCGCTTCACACGGTTTCCCCGCGAAAGGAGCACTATGGGAGTCAGGTGAGCTGATGGAGGCACCCATGGCACGAACCCGTTCCCGTTACGCCCCGGACCGCGGCCTTACCACCCGCATGGTGAGCACGATGTTCTTCATCGGCCTGCTGTACGTGGTCCTCGTGGGCGTCCTGCTGGCTGTCCTGCGCGGCTCCTGGCCCATCATCCTGATCATCGCGGGCGGTCTGTTCATCGCCCAGTTCTGGTTCAGCGACCGCATCGCTGCGTACGGCATGGGCGCCCGGGAGGTCACCCCCGAGGAGGCCCCTGAGCTGCACGGCGCGATCGACCGGATCTGCGCCCTCGCCGACATGCCCAAGCCACGGGTGGCCATCGCGCAGAGCGACGTACCGAACGCCTTCGCCACCGGCCGCAGCCAGAAGAGCGCCCTGGTGTGCGCCACCACCGGGCTGATGCGCAGACTGGAGCCCGAGGAGCTGGAAGGGGTGCTCGCCCACGAGATGTCGCACGTCGCGCACCGCGACGTGGCCGTGATGACGATCGCGTCGTTCCTCGGGGTCCTGGCCGGCATCATCACCCGGGTCGCCCTGTGGGGCGGCTTCGCCCGCAACAGCCGGGGCAACGACCCCGCCGGCATCATCATCATGCTGATCCCGCTGATCAGCGCGGTGGTGTACGCGCTGAGCTTCCTGCTGACCCGGCTGCTCTCCCGCTACCGGGAGCTCTCCGCCGACCGTACGGCCGCCCTGCTCACCGGCCGGCCGTCGGCGCTCGCCTCCGCCCTGACCAAGGTGAGCGGACAGATGGCGAGGATCCCGACGGAGGACCTGCGGAAGGCGGAGCCGTACAACGCCTTCTACTTCGTGCCCGCCTTCGCCGCCAAGGAGAGCCTGGGGCGGCTGCTCTCCTCCCACCCGACCCTCGAACAGCGGCTGGACCAGCTGGCCCGCATCTCCGCCGGCCTCTCCCACCCGTAAGGAGCTTCTGTGGGCCTGCTCGACAGCATCCTGGGGCGCAGCAAACCCGTACGCCCCGATCTGGACCAGCTCTTCGCCGTGCCGTCCGCCGCGCTCACCCTCCAGGCCGGCACCGGTTTCACGCCCACCGGGCTGGGGTCGGTGTGCTTCGCGGGGGTGGAGGGCGGCACGTTCGCCCGTATCCAGCAGGACGTCCGGGAGCTGCTCGACGCGGACACGGGGCGGGGCGGGGTCCCGGTGGAGTTCAGCCGGGACAGCTACGGCTACACCTGGCTGCTCGCACGCCAGGACCCCGGCGCCGATGGCACAGCCGCCCTGGTCAACGACCTGCACGCGGTCAACACCCTCCTCCAGGACGGCGGCTTCGGACCGCATCTGCTCTGCTCTCTGATCGGGTTCCGGAACCCGGAGGGGCGTTCGCTGGCGCTGGTCTACCTCTACAAGCGGGGGACCTTCTATCCGTTCGCCCCGGCCCCCGGCAGCGGGGAGAAGCGCGACAACCAGCTGGAGCTCCAGGTGCGGGCCACGCTCGGCGACGACCTCCGGGTGGAGGACGACCTGGGGCGCTGGTTCCCGGTATGGGGCGCACCGGGCCTCTGAAGGGCGCCGTGAGCCGGGGTCGCGATTCCAGGGTCGTGATCCGGGGTCGTGATCCGGGGTCGTGATCCGGGGCCGTGATCATTTCGCAATCGATTCCCGCCCGGACCGGAACCCATCATGTCCATGTCCTATTTACGCTCCGAAGCATGCCCGAATCGACCCCCACCGCCGGCGACGCCCTGCCCTCCTCCATCGACCGCACCGACGGTCGGCCGGTCTATGTGATCGGCGGCGGCCCCGGCGGCCTCGCCGCCGCGGCGGCACTACGCGAACGGGGCGTACGGGCGGTGGTCCTGGAGAAGTCCGGCAGCGTCGGGTCGTCCTGGCGCCGCCACTACGACCGGCTGCACCTCCACACGACCCGGCGCTGGTCCGCGCTGCCCGGGCTGGCGATGCCCCGCCGCTTCGGACGCTGGGTGTCGCGCGACGACATGGTGCGCTACCTGGAGAAGTACGCCGAGCACCACGAGCTCGAGGTGGTGACGGGCGTCGAGGTGTCCAGGATCGAGCGGGCCGTCGACGGCACGGGCTGGCAGCTGAGCGCGACCGGCGGCCGGGTGCTCACCGGGCGGGCGGTCGTGGTCGCCACCGGCTTCAACCACACCCCGAGGATCCCGCAGTGGCCCGGCCACGAGGCCTTCACCGGCGAACTCACGCACGCGTCGGAGTACCGCGGCCCCGCCCCGTACGCCGGCAGGGACGTCCTGGTCGTCGGCATCGGCAACACCGGGGCTGAGATCGCCGTGGACCTGG
Organism: Streptomyces sp. NPDC048565; assembly: GCF_040650935.1. Taxonomy (NCBI): domain Bacteria; kingdom Bacillati; phylum Actinomycetota; class Actinomycetes; order Kitasatosporales; family Streptomycetaceae; genus Streptomyces; species Streptomyces sp. NPDC048565. The sequence goes on along the minus strand of NZ_JBEZIH010000033.1, from coordinate 25,851 downwards.
TCGAGGGCGGCGCGTCCCGGGTGCGGATCGCGGTCCGCACCGTGCCGCACATCGTGCGCCGTTCCACGGCCGGCTGGCCCGCCCAGGCGAGCGCCGTGCTGGTCCGCAGGCTGCCGGTCAGGCTCGTCGACCGGGCAGGCCGCCTGATGTGCCGCATCGCCGTCCCCGACCTCACGGAACAGGGTCTTCCGCGCCCTGACACGGGGCTGTACTCCCGGGTCAGGGAGGGCGCGATCCCCGTCCAGGACGTCGGACTGATCGACGCGGTGAAGACCGGCAGGGTGGTGCCCGTGGCAGCGGTCGAGTCGTTCGACACGGACGCGGTGACCCTGGCCGACGGGACCCGCGTCACCCCGGACACCGTGATCGCGGCCACCGGTTACGACCGCGCCCTGGAGGACCTGGTCGGCCACCTCGGCGTACTGGACCATCGGGGCCGCCCCGTGGTCCACGGCGCCCGCACCCCTGACGGCGCCCCTGGCCTCTATTTCACCGGCTTCACCAACCCGATCAGCGGGATGCTCCGCGAGATGGCCCTGGACGCCCGGAAGATAGCCACCCGCCTGGCCGAGGCGGGCTGAAGCCGGCCCTCAGCGAACGGCGGCCACCGGCTCCACCGCCCTGCGGCGGATCACCAGGGCCATCAGGGCCGCCGTCGCGCACAGGGCGCCCGCGGCGTACCAGACCAGGTCGTACGAGCCCGTCAGGTCCCGGACCACCCCGCCGACGAACGCCACCACGGCCGCCCCCACCTGGTGCGAGGCCAGGACCCAGCCGAAGACGATCGCGCTGTCGTCGCCGTACTGCTCCCTGCACAGGGCGAGGGTCGGCGGGACCGTGGCGACCCAGTCGAGGCCGTAGAAGACGATGAAGAAAATCATCGGCGGACGCACCGTCGGGGCCATCAGCATCGGCAGGAACAGCAGCGAGATCCCGCGCAGGGCGTAGTAGACCGCCAGCAGTCTGCGGGCCTCGAAGCGGTCCGTGAGCCAGCCGCTGAAGACCGTGCCGATGATGTCGAAGACGCCGATGACGGCCAGCAGCGACGCCGCCGCGGTGATCGGCATCCCGTGGTCGTGGGCCGAGGGCACGAAGTGGGTGCGGATCAGGCCGTTGGTGGACGCACCGCAGATCGCGAACGACCCCGCGAGCAACCAGAACGGGCCCGTGCGGGCCGCGTCGAACAGGACGCGCAGCGTGCGGGTCGCGGCGCCCGTCGCGGGTGCCGGCTTCTCCACGTACGCGCCGCCGTACGGGGCCACTCCCACGTCGGCCGGGTGGTCGCGCATCAGGAGCCAGACGAAGGGGACGACGACCAGGGCGGCCAGCGCGACCGTCACGGAGGCCGGTCGCCAGCCGTGCCGGTCGACGATCCAGGCGCACAGCGGAAGGAAGATGAGCTGGCCGGAGGCTCCGGCAGCGGTCAGGATGCCGGTCACCAGGCCGCGCCTGGCCACGAACCAGCGGTTGGTGACGGTCGCAGAGAAGGCCATCGCCATCGAGCCTGTGCCCAGACCGACGAGCAGGCCCCAGTAGAGCATCAACTGCCAGGACGCCGTCATCCAGACGCTCGCCAGCGCCCCGGCCGCGACGGCGGCGAGCGCGACGACCACGACACGGCGGATGCCGAACCGGTCCATCAGCGCGGCGGCGAACGGCGCGGTCAGCCCGTACAGCGCCATGTCGAGGGAGACGGCGAGACCGATCTCGCCGTGCGACCAGCCGAACTCCGCGTTGAGGGGGTCGATGAGCAGTCCGGGCAGCGAGTTGAAGGCGGCGCCGCCGATGATCGTCACGAAGGTGACGGCGGCGACGATCCACGCACGGTGGATCCGCGGACGGGGGCGGCCCCGGAGGGTGGCGGCTGCGTCACCTGTGGGCGCGCTTCCGGTCGCCGTACCGTCGTCGGGCACGCCGTCCGTCGGCGGGGCGCTCTCGGTCGGCACACCGTCGGTTGTCGGGCTGTCGGTTGTCGGGGTCACGCCGCTCAGCTTCCGGCCGGCGGCCACTCCTGGGCGAGTGGCTGGGAGGACACCCTTCGCAGGGATCGGGCCACCGGATCAGGGCCGCGCCGGACCCCGCCCGGACCGGAGGCGGCTGTGGATGACCCAGCCCAGGCCCGCCCCTGCCGCGTACCAGAGGAGGTCCGGGGCGTTGAAGGTCGAGCCGAGCACCAGCCGTGCCACCCCGCTCCGGTGCGACAGCTCGGCCGGCACACCGGTGAGCTGGGCAAGCTCCACCGCCCAGCTGAATGCCAGCGCGGCGCCCGCCGCCGTCAGCGGCCTGACCCGGGGCGCGATGAGGACCACCAGGGTGTGGATCAGCACGGTGTACAGGGCGTCGCCCGCGTACTTCGCCACGTCCCCGTGCACCGCCGAGCGGACGCCGAGCCCTGCCACCACGGTCACGAGCGCCGCCGCGCCAGCCGTCGCACGGACCGGGACGGCGCCGGGAATGGATGCGGGGAGGATCGGCTTTGCCTTCATGGCCAGTACGTCTATCAGGCGGCCACCACCCGGCCGGGGCCCGGCCGTACAAGAGCGGGAGTCCAGATGCGTCACCGCGTCGCCGTGCTCGCCCTGGACGGGGTGATCCCCTTCGAACTCGGCATCCCCCAGCGGGTCTTCGGCCGCGCCCGGATCCTGGAGCCCCCCGCCGCCGACGAGAAGCTGTACGACGTCGTGACCTGCTCCGTGCGCCCGCCAGGCCCGGTCCGTACCGACGCCGACTTCAGCATCTTGGTCGAGCACGGCCCCGAGGCGCTCGCCACCGCCGACACCGTCGTCGTCCCCGCCTCGTACGAGCTGGGCCCTGTCCACGAGGAGGGCCGGCTCACCGACGAACTGGCCGCCGCGCTCGCGTACATCGCGCCGGGCGCCCGGATGGTCTCCATCTGCACGGGCAGTTACGTCCTGGCCGCGGCCGGGCTGCTCGACGGGCGCCCCGCCACCACCCACTGGTCATCGGCCGACCACTTCCAGCGGCTCTTCCCGAAGGTCCGCGTCGATCCGGACGTCCTGTTCGTCGACGACGGCGACGTGCTGACCTCGGCCGGGGTCGCCGCCGGGATCGATCTCTGTCTGCACATCGTGCGCCGCGACCACGGCACGGCCGTCGCCAACGACATCGCCCGCCGCAACGTCGTACCCCCGCACCGCGACGGCGGGCAGGCCCAGTTCATCCGGCGCCCGCTGCCCGAGGCGGGGCTCGCCACGACGACGGCAGCGCGGACCTGGGCGCTCGGACGGCTGGAACAGCCCGTCCTGCTGCGCGACATGGCGCGGCAGGAGTCCATGAGCGTGCGCACCTTCACCCGCCGCTTCCGCGAGGAGGTCGGCATCAGCCCGGGTCAGTGGCTCGCCCAGCAGAGGGTGGAGCGGGCACGGCATCTGCTGGAGTCCACGGAGCTGTCCATCGACCAGGTGGCGCGGGACGCCGGCTTCGGCACGGCCACCTCCCTGCGCCAGCATGTGCGGGCTGCGCTCGGGGTGTCCCCCACGGCCTACCGGCGTGCGTTCCGGTCGACGGCCGCAGGACGCTGAGCGCCCTGCTCAGAGAGTGGCCCGGTCGCCGGGCTGCTCCTGGATCACCGGGACCATCACAGGGCCCCCGCGGTCGACCTCGCACCAGATCCGCTTGCCCGCGCCCTCCGGCTGCCAGCCCCAGCGGTCCGCCAGGCCGTCCACCAGCTCAAGACCACGGCCGTTCGTGTCCTCGCCCTCCGCGTGACGCGGCTGGGGCGGACGGCAGCTGGTGTCGGTCACCTCGACCCGCACCGTCCCCGCCGAACCGGCCGGGCTCGCCGAGCCGAACAGCATCCGCAGCACGGCCGGACAGCCCGTGTGGACCACTGCGTTGGTGACGAGCTCGGAGATCAGCAGGATCAGAGTCTCCGCGAGCGGCTCGTCGTCCTCCATCCCGGACCCGATCAGCCGCGACCGCGCCCATCTGCGGGCCCGTCCCACTTCCGCGGGATCCGGCCCGACCTCCAGCTGAACCTGAAGCACCTGCACCGCTCACACCATCCGAACCGGCGGACACATCGCCTAGCGCCTCCTCAGGGTCACGGAACGTGACTCCCCTGCGAGACAGCATGGTTGACGTACAGTCACCGCAACAAGCGCTTCGGGCATATTCCAGCGCGAAGGAGTACGCGTGGTCCATACTGTGCGACGCGTGTTGCGGAGAGTCGAACAGAAGCGTGCCGTCGCCCCGGGGACCGAGTCCCCCGCGGGTCCCTCGCAGCTCCGTGGGCCGCGAGCAGCGCACCGCGCGCCGTCCGGGACAGCCTCTGGGGCCACGCCCGGATCCTCCGCCTCCCGCGCTGCTCGCATCCAACGGAGCGTACCCGAGGGCGGGCCGGTGACTCCGCCCTGTGACAGATCTCCCCGGGGCGCACACGCGTTCCGGAAGCACTGCGTCACCCGTGGTGCGCGATTCGTGCGCCCCCCGGCCCGCCACGACAGCCCTGATCCGGCCTGATCCAAACGAAAGGCCCTAGGTGTTCTGTCCCGGGAGGTTGTGGACGGGTGATGCAGGTCTCGACTGAGGGATCTTGAACGGGTGAGGGCCTTCCGGGTTCGGTGTGGATTGCGACGTCTACACCGACCAGAAAGGCCCTCGTGCCCCACCGTAATGCACCCCTGACCGAGACCGGGCGCCTGCGCCTGGCCCGCTGCGTTGTCGAGGACGGCTGGCCTCTTCGCCGGGCCGCGGAACGCTTCCAGGCCTCACCGACCACCGCCCAGCGGTGGGCCGGCCGCTATCGGGCCCTGGGCGAGGCCGGGATGACGGACCTCTCCTCCCGCCCCCACCACTGCCCACGCAGGACCCCGACCCGCACCGAACGTCGGATCATCAAGGTCCGTGTCCTTCGCCGGTGGGGCCCGGCCCGCATCGCCCACCTGCTGGGCCTGGTGCCCTCGACCGTGCATCGCGTCCTGACCCGCTTCGGCCTGGCCCGGCTCAGCCACCTCGACCGGGCCACCGGCCGCGTCATACGCCGCTACGAACGCGACCGGCCCGGTGAACTCGTGCACGTGGACATCAAGAAGCTCGGCAACATCCCCGACGGCGGCGGCCACAAGGCCCTGGGCCGCCAGGCAGGCCGCAAGACCCGCTCCGGGGCCGGCTACAGCTACATCCACACCGCCGTCGACGACCACTCCCGCCTCGCCTACAGCGAAATCCACAGCGACGAGAGGAAAGAGACCGCCACCGCCTTCTGGACACGCGCACACACCTACTTCACCGGCGTCGGGATCACCGTCGAACGGGTCCTGACCGACAACGGCGCCTGCTACAAGTCCTACCTCTGGCGAGAGACCCTGACAGCGGCCGGGATCACCCACAAGCGAACCCGGCCCTACCGGCCACAGACCAACGGCAAGGTCGAACGCCTCAACCGCACCCTGCTCGACGAATGGGCCTACGCAAAGCCCTACCGCTCAGAACAGGAACGACGCAACGCCTTCCCCCACTGGCTGCACTCCTACAATCACCACCGCGGCCACACCGCGCTCGCAGGCAAACCACCCGCCAGCCGCGTCCCCAACCTCACAGGGCAATACACCTAGGCGTCAGGCTCGATCACCGTGAAGTACACGGAGAAGGCGGCGACGGCGTCCGCCTCCGCGATCCGGCCGTCCTGGTCGGTGTCCAGGCTCCGCGCCGCCACGCTCGCGATGTCGTCGGCGGCGCCCAGCACGCGCAGGGCCCGCTCCACCGCGGCCACCGGGGCCGAGGCGGGGGCGGTGCCCTCGGGGTCCGTACCGGCGGCGACGGCGAGGGCCGCGCGCAGGAAGGGGCGCGCGATCTCCGCGAAGCGTTCCGGGTTGTCCCGCAGCCGCTTCACGGCGCCGCCCACGAACTCCTGCCGGTTGACCCGCTGGTTCCCGTCGACGTCGGCGATACCCGCCATGCCCTGCCAGAAGGCCTCGGCACCCGAGTAGAGCGACTGGCCCCGGTCGCAGCGGGCCTTCGTGCCGAACTCGGTGAGGAGCCGGGCCGCGGCGGCATTGAAATCGGCGCGGTCGATGTAACCGTTGCCGTCCTGGTCGAAGGCGGCGAAGCGGTGCGCGATCTTACGCTCGTACTCTGCGCTGTCCATGCGGGGAGCGTACGACGCCGGGAGGCGTCACGTGTCACCGAGCCTCATCAGGGCCGTGACGACTTCACGTCCGGCCGGCCCGTCAGGCGGTGAGCGGACGGCTTTCGTCGTCGATGGCGGCGTCCGAGTCGGGATAGACCTCGAAGAGCCTTCGTACGCCCAGGGCGCCGAGCACCTTGTTGACGTGCGAGCCGTCGACCGCGCCACGAGCGGGGAGGACGATCCGCAGCCGGCCGCCGCAGGACTTCATGAGGCGGCGGGAGGCGATCAGGACGCCGACCCCGCTGGAGTCGCAGAACAGGACGCCGGAGAGGTCGAGGACCACGTCATGGCGGCCGGCGGCCACCGCCCCGTGGACGGACTGACGCACGACGGGTGAGCTCACGAGGTCGAGCTCGCCGTGGATCCGCAGCACGGTCCACGCGTCCTGCTCGGTCTCGTACACCTTCAGCGTCACGCGACTCGGCCTCTCGTTCCGGGGGCTCCGGAGGATCCGGAAGTTTCCGTTCCTCCTCGCGGCTTCCCGCGCACCAGCCCGTGAAACACTCTTCTACCCAGCGGCCTGGTGCAGGATTCATCCAGAAACGATCACTTCGGGATCGTTTACGCGATCAGCAAACGGCAAGGGGTTGAGCATTCTCTATCATCCGGCGCCACTTGAGGGACGTACTTGCCGCAAAGGTACGTGCTCGGACTATGCCGCCGACTACATTCGACATGACGAGGGGCACAGGGCTGGGGGCTGGATGGCGAAGGACGCACCACCGCGCTGGGACCGCCGGATGCAGCAGCGGCTGGCGCGCGGCGAGGCGGCGGCCATCGGCGAGCTCTACGACCGTTTCGCCGCCCTCGTGCACAGCCAGGCCCACCGCATGCTGGACGACGAGGACGCCGCGGACCAGGTGACACGCGAGGTCTTCGGCTACGTCTGGGAGAACCCCGACGCCTACGACCCCAAGCACGGCTCCATGCGCTCCTGGGTGGCGCGGCTCACCCACCGCAGTTCCGTGCGGCGGCTCCGCACCACACACGGCGGGACCGAGGGGCCCGACGCCGAGGCGCGGGCCGATGAGCTGGAACACCGGGTGCAAAAAGCCACAGCCGCGGCCAGGGCCGACTACATCGTCGCCTCCATGCCCGCGCCGCTGCGCGCCGCCCTCGAGCTCGCCTACGTGCAGCGCAGGGACTACCGGCAGGCCGCAGCCGACCTGGGCGTCACCGGGGACGAGGCCAGGCGCAGACTGCGGCTCGGCCTCCAGCTGCTCTCCACCGCGAACACCCGGCCGTCGGCGGACTCGCCACCTCCCGGATACGGACCCACCCCGTGACCGGCGGCCACCGCGGCGACGGCCGCGACGAGGAGCAGCCGGTGGAACGGCGCATACCGGGGCCCAGGCAGGCCGCGGACGACCGGGAGAGGCTGCCCCGGATCCAGCCCGAAAGGCCCGCCCCGCCGCTCCCCCACAAGGTGCTCACCTCCCTCCTCGGCGCCTGGGCGCTGGCCGCCTGCTCCCCCGAGGAGACCGCGGCCGTCGAGGATCACCTCACCTCGTGCGCACCCTGCGCCGACGAGGCGCTGCGGCTGCGGGACGCGGTGGGCCTGCTGCACACCGACGGCAACCTCGACCTGGACCCGATGCTCAGGTCCCGCGTCCTCGAAGGCTGTCTCGGCCGCCGCCCGGCGCGCATCCCCGTACCGGAGTGGGCCGCCCCCTACGACGCGGAGACCGCGCGGCTCGACGCGCTGCTGCGGGACATCGGCTCCGCCGAATGGCACGCACCGGTGCGGCTCAAGTGGTTCGAGGACGACCGGCAGGTGAACCGCAGGACGACGGTCGCCGGGGTGATCTGCCATCTGACGGCCGTCGACGGGCTGGTGTCGAGGGCACTCGAACTCGACGACCCGCTGGGCAAGGGCGACCAGCCCCTCACACCGGCCGAGCGCACCGAGACGTACTGGTCGGGTGCGGTCCAGCCACCCACCCGGGTCGTACGCGAGCCCTGGCGTGACCAGAGCCACTCCCTGATCCGTACGGTGTCGTTCGCCGGCCGCGGCGTCGCGGAGCGCTCCGTCCCGTACGGGCACTTCACCCTCCCGCTGCAGGACTCGCTCCTGGAGCGGGCCTTCGAGTGCTGGGTGCACGGCGGTGACATCGCGGACGCGGTGGACTACCCGTACGAGCCGCCCGCCGCCGCCCATCTGCACCGGATGATCGACCTGGCGGCCCGGCTGCTGCCCGCCACCCTGGCCGGACGCCGCCGGGCCGGGCTGGCCGCACCGGCCCGCCGTCTGGTCACCGCGGGCTCGCCCGGCCGCTCCCTCCATCTGGAGGTCGAGGGCCATGGCGGCGGCGACTGGTACATCGCGCTGGACTCACCGGCCGCCCTCGGCTCTCCCGCGCACACGGTGGCGCAGGTCGCGCTCGACGGGGTGGAGCTCTGCCGGCTGATCTCCGGCCATGTGCCGCCGGCCGAAGCCGCCGCGGGCCAGAACGGCGACCGCGAGGCGATCCGCGACGTCCTGTTCGCCGCGGCCTCACTCAGCGGGCTGTGAACCGGACGCGCCCGCGGTCCCTCAGGCGAAGACGACCGTACGGCGGCCGTTGAGCAGGATGCGCCGCTCCGCGTGCCACTGCACGGCGCGGGCCAGTGCCCGGCACTCCACGTCGCGTCCGACGGCGACGAGCTGGTCCGGTGTGACGCCGTGCCTGACGCGCTCGACCTCCTGCTCGATGATCGGCCCCTCGTCGAGGTCGGCGGTCACGTAGTGCGCCGTCGCACCGATCAGCTTCACCCCGCGCGCATGGGCCTGGTGGTAGGGCTTCGCGCCCTTGAAGCTCGGCAGGAACGAGTGGTGGATGTTGATGATCCGGCCGCTCAGCTGCTTGCAGATGTCGTCCGAGAGCACCTGCATGTAGCGCGCGAGTACGACGAGTTCGACGTTCTCCCCACGGACGAGCTCCAGCACCTGCGCCTCGGCCTCCGCCTTGTTCTCCCTGTTCACCGGGATGTGCCGGAACGGAATGCCGTACGAGGCGACGAGCTCGGCGAAGTCCGTGTGGTTGGAGACGACCGCCACGATCTCCACCGGCAGCGCACCGGTGCGGGAGCGGAACAGCAGGTCGTTGAGGCAGTGCCCGAACTTGCTGACCATCAGCACGATCCGCATCCGGTCGCTCGCCCGGTGGATCTGCCACTCCATCCGGAAGGACTCCCCGATCGCGGCGAAGCTGGCGCGCAGCTTGTCCACGGTGACCGTGGCGTCCGCCGAGAAGTGGACGCGCATGAAGAACAGGCCGGTGTCGTGGTCGCCGAACTGCTGGCTGTCCTCGATGTTGCAGCCGGTCATGAAGAGATAGCTCGACACGGCGTGCACGATGCCCTGCTTGTCGGGACAGGAGAGCGTGAGGACGTACTGCTCGGCGACGGTGTCCGAGGCAGCGGTTACGGATTCGGCGAGCTGCGGCGCGGTCATTCCCGTAGAGTGCCACACCGCCCGCGGGTCACGCGGAACTGGTCATGATGCGGAGCACGTCCAGGGAGCGCGGCGGAATGTCGGGATCCTCCCCGTCATTGGTGGCGAGCATCACATGGGCCTCGCGGGCGGCCACGACCGCCTCCTGCCAGCCCGGGTGTTCCAGATAGGCGGATACGGGGGCGTCTGCGCCGATCTGGTGCATGATGCGCAGCACCCGCAGGGCGGCGACGTCCACGAGGGCCGCCTCGGCGGAGTCGCGGAAGATCGTTCCCACGTATTTCTCGGCGGACCAGTTGTCCAGCCAGGTGTCCTCGACCAGGCGGTACACGGCGTCGGTGACGTCGCCGTACCCCTCCCGGCCGGCCAGCCAGCACTCGTGGTGGAAGACGGGGTCGGAGAGCATGTGCAGCGCCGAGCGCACGTTGCTGCGCCAGCGCCACCACGGCATGTCATTGAGCGGCATGCCGCCCATGGTGGAGGAGCGACGGCCGCGACGGGAAGTGTTCTCCGAACCTTGCTGCACGGTTGCCGATCGTACGTTCCTTTACCGAGCCCCTGCGCGGCCCCCCGTAATTCACCTCCACGTCACCCTGCGTTGACCGCCTCACACAGTGGCGTTACCCGTGAGCCGGGAGGGTCCGTATCCATGACCGGATGGCGACGTCTCACCTCTCCCCGCCCCCTCGGACTCCTCGCATCGGCGGCGGCCGGGGCCCTGCTGATATCCGGCTGCGGTGTCATCCCGGGAACCTCGGACGACTCCAGGGAGACCGTCACCGTGATGACGTGGGCCCCCGACACCACCGCGGCCGACGCGGTGAACATGGCGGGGATGACGGCCATGGCGACCGCTTACGCCCGCTGGATCAACGAGAACGGCGGGCTCGACGGCCACCGGCTGCGGGTCCTGACCTGCAACGAGCAGGACACCTCGGCCGGTGCGTCGAAGTGCGCGCGGCAGGCGGTCGACTCCGGCGTCGCGGCGGTCGTCGGCTCGTACAGCAGATACGGGCGGTCGTTCCTGGCCCCGCTGGAGGCGGCAGGGATCCCGTACATCGGCGGGTACGGCGCCTCGGCCGACGAGTTCACCAGCTATCTCTCCTACCCGGTCAACGGGGGCCAGCCGGCGCTCGTCGCGGGCAACGGCGAGCAGCTGGCGGCCGACTGCGAGCGGGTCTCGCTCGTGCGGCCCGACACCCTGGTCGGCGACACCATGCCGGGCCTCCTCGACACGGGCCTCAGCCGGCGCGACCGGCCCGCGTCCCACGACATCAGTGCGGCCGAAGGAGCCACCTCGTACGACGCCGAGGCGGCCAGAGCCCTCGCGCAGGCGGACGGCGGCTGTGTGACCGCGGTGCTCGGCCAGGGCACGGAGACGTTCTTCGACTCCTTCCGCCGGCTCGAACCCGAGGGCAGCGATGTACGGATCTCGTCCGTGCTCGGCAGCGTCGGCCAAGGCCTCATCGACGGCTCGGGCGGCCGGAACAGCCCCTTCGAGGGTGCCCGCGTCACCGGTTGGTACCCGGTGTCCGGGGACGCCCGCTGGAACGAGATGCGCGAGGTGATCAGGAAGTACGCCTTCGGGGACGACCGGATCGTTCCCGAGGACACGGGCGTGCAGACGACCTGGATCGCCTACACCGTCCTCAAGGCGGTCGTCGAGGCGATGGACCAGCCGGCGATCTCGGCGGGCGGGGTCTCCGTCAGCCTCAACCGCGGCACCGAGGTGGACACCGGCGGCCTCACCCCGGTCCTGCGCTGGCGCTTCCAGGACATGGTCGGCACGGCCGCCTACGGGCGCATCGTCAACGGGCGGGTGACGTTCCAGGTGGTCCGCGACGGGCGTCTCACCGCGGAGAAGAAGGGCTTCATGGACGTCACGGAGACCCTGGTGGACGCCCCGACCGGCGGCTGACGCACACCGGCCGGCCCTCCGGCTCCCCGGTCGGAGCGGGAAGCCGGAGAGCCGGAGGCCGGAAGCGCAGGCCCCGTCAGAGGTCCGTGGGGGCGCGCTCGGTCAGTTCGTACTTCTTCGCGATGGCGTTCCACAGCCCCGAGGCCTTCTGCTTGGCCTCGGTGGCCTCGCCGCTCGACGCGTTGGCCTTGGCGGTCGCGCCGGTCGACGATGCCTTGCCGCCCTTGCAGACCTTCTTGTTGTTCTTGGCCTGACCGGCCCACGTGGCGTAGTGGTCGTCCGCCTCCGCCGACGCCTGCCACGCCTTGGTCAGGGAGGCCGTCAGCTCCGCGTTGGCGGGGAGCTTGTCGACACTCAGCGCCTCCAGCTGGGTCACCATGCCCCGGCGCTGCTCGGCCGCACCCTTCAGATCGGACGCCGCCTGGTCGAGACCCTTGCAGCCCTTGATCTTCTCCACGGCGCCGATCACCGCCGAGCGGCTGTTGTTGCTGTCCGCGAGCAGCTTGTCGAGCTCCTGGGCCTGGGGTTTCGCGGGATCCTCGGCCTGCTCCCCCGCGCCGTCGCCCGCGGGCGAACTCTGCGCGGCCACCGGCTGCTTGTCGTCCGACGGCTTGTCGCCCCCGCTCATCAGGGCCCCGGCACCCAGCCCGATGACGGCGCAGCCGACGACGACGGCCGCGATCAGCGGGATGTGCGCGGGCCGCTTGCGCGGCGCGTCCCCGCCCTGGCCCGGGTTCTCGCCGCCGTAGTCCCCGTGACCGCCGTGGAAGCCCTCCAGGCCCGACTGGTAGGGCTGGGCGCCCTGCGGCGGGTGCTGGGGCTGCTGGGCGGCCGGAGGGCCCTGGTAGGGCTGCTGGGGCCTGCTGGGCGGCTGCTGCCCGGCTTCGTCGAAGCGGGGCATCTGCTGCGTGGCGCCCGCGGGCTCCTCGCTGCGGAAGAGACTGTCGAACTCCGCCGGCGGCTGCCGGTCACCCGGGGCTCCCGGCCGGATCCCGTACGGAGCGCCGCCGGGGACCGGGGGTATGTACTGGGTCGCGTCGGCGTCGGCGGACTGCGCGGGAGTGGCGGGCTGCCCCAGATACCGGGTGGAGTCCGCCTGGTGCGCGGGCGGCAGCCCTCCGGGCGGGCCCTGACCGCCCGGGACGGGCGCGATGTACTGCGTGGCGTCCGCGTCCCCGCCGGGTCCCATACCGAGCCCGGCGTGCTGCCCGCCGCCCGGCCCCTGCGGAGCGGCTTCGGGCGGCAGGGGCTGGGCGTACGGCGGCGGCTGCTGCGGCTGCTGGTAGGGGTCCTGCTGATAGGCGCCCTGCTGCGGCGCGTACTGCTGCGGGGGCTGGTACTGCCCCTGCTGCTGGTACGCCCCCTGCTGGGGCTGCTCCGGTGGCAGCTGCCCCGGTGGCGGACCGTCCTGGTGCGCGCCCTGCGGCCCCCAGGCGTTGCCCCACGGCTGCCCGCCCGCCGGGACGGCCTGGTCCGGCTGCCCGCTCTCCGGGCCCCCCACGCGCCAGGGAGCACCACCCTCCGCGGGCAGCACGACACCTTCGTGGGCGTGCCGTACAGCGGGAAGCTGCGGCTCGTCACCCTGTCCGCTCTGCGTCACCGGGACTCCTACGTGTGAACCTATGGAATCGTCGGCTCACGCTACCGGGTGCCCCGAGCCCCGCGCCAAGCGCCCGAGGGCGCTCACCACCCCTTCACACAGGGGGTAACACATGCGGCACCCACGGCGCTGTTCATGGTCAACTCGCCGAACACGCCGGTCAGGCGGCCTGGAGCTCCAGCCTGGCGCCGAACTCCCGGACCGCCGGCTCGTTCGCGTACGGCTCGAACCGCTGCTGGAGGTCGTCGAGATATTCGGCACCCCTGCTGGAGCGCACCGTCCCCAGCAGTTCCATCGCGCGCAGCCCGGTGTGGCAGGCCTGCTCCACCTCACGCTGCTGCACCTGCGCCGATGCCAGCAGCACGAGCCCGATGCCCCGGCGCCTGGCCCGGGACTCCGGGAGGGCCGCCAGGGCCTCCTTCGCCCGGCGCGCGGCCGGCTCGGCCTGCCCCAGGTCCCGGTGGCAGTGCGCGAGCTCATCGGCGAGATAGCCCGCGTCGAAGTGGGCGATCCAGACCGGGTCGTCGCCCTTCTCCGGGTCGGCCTGCTCCAGGGCGGCCAGCGCGCGGCCCGCCGAGACCTGGCAGGTGCGGGCATCGCCCATCAGCGCGTGGCCCCGGGCCTCCGCCGCGTGGAACATCGCCTCGGCCCGCGGAGTCACCCGCCCCCGCGAACCCTCCTGCGCGGCCCGCGCCAGCTGGGCGATCTCGCGCGGATTGCCCAGCTGGGCCGCGAGATGGCTCATCGAGGCTGCCAGCACATAGCCGCCGTACGCCCGGTCACCCGCGGCCTGGGCCAGCCGCAGCGCCTGGATGTAGTACCGCTGGGCCAGCCCCGGCTGACCGGTGTCCACCGCCATGTAACCGGCGAGCTCCGTGAGGGTGGCGACCGCGCCGAACAGCTCACGGCCGACCGATTCACGGTAGGAGCCCGCGAGCAGCCCGGACACCACGCTGTTGAGGTAATGCACGAGCACGGGCCGCACATGCCCGCTGCCGAAGCGGTGGTCCAGGTCGACGAGCGCGGCCGTCATCGCCCGCACCGCCGTCACGTCCGGCATGCCGACCTTGCTCCCTGCCGTCCGCGCCACCTGCGGGTCGGCGCCCGTGATCAGCCAGTCACGGCTGGGCTCGACCAGGGCGGACGCGGCCACCGCCGATCCGGCCAGCAGGTCGCGGCGGCCCACGTCGCTGCGCCAGAGCTCGCAGACCTGCTCGATGGCGCCGAGCACGGTGGGCGCGAACTGCAGACCGACACCGGAGGCCAGGCTCTTGCCGTTGGCCATGCCGATCTCGTCGATCGTGACCGTGCGGCCGAGTTTTCGGCCGATCGCCTCGGCGATGATTCCCGGCGCCCTGCCGCGTGGTTGCTGGCCGCGCAGCCAGCGGGCCACGGAGGTCTTGTCGTAACGCAGATCGAGCCCCCGCTCCGCCCCGACCATGTTGACCCGGCGGGCAAGGCCGGCGTTCGAACACGCCGCCTCCTGGATGAGCGTCTGGAGCCGTTCGTTCGGCTGGCGGGCGACGAGAGGCCTGGCTGCCATTTTTCCCCCTGAGACCGCAGTGATCCGATGAGGGGATCACTGCCCGGCACGGCACAAGAAATGCGCATATTCATCTGTATCGGGTACGAGCGATGGCGAGTTGGCGTGGTCCTGCACCTGGTTACCCGCACAACGGTGCATTTCCTCCCGCGCGCCCCCATACATGCATCCGTGCGCCCCACGTGCAGGATCGATCCGCCCGGAAGGGGCGCACGCGCCCCCGTAACCCGTGGTGAAACCGGGAGTTGAGCGGAGCGTGGAAGAGCCCATCGGAGTGACGGAAGCCGCCCGCATCCCCCAACAGCGAGGTGAACAACTGCTCGAAGCCGCCGCCTGGTACGCCCAGGCCCGCCACTGGGACGTGTTCCCCGGCGTCTGGCTCGATGTCGACGGGGGGACGGAGCGCTGCTCGTGCGGTGACGCCGGCTGCGCCTCCCCAGGAGCCCATCCGACCCGGCCGGACTGGGCGGGCCAGGCGACCGGCAACGCCGCCGAGGCCCGCCTGATGTGGTCCAGGCACCCCGGGGCGTCGGTCCTGCTGCCCGCCGGCCGGACCTTCGACGCCCTGGACGTACCGGAGTCCGCCGGTTTCCTGGCGCTGGCCAGGATGGAGCGGATGGGCCACACGCTCGGCCCGGTGACCCGCACCCCGGACCGCCGGATGCTGTTCTTCGCCCTGCCTGGCGCGGCGGCCGAGGCACCCGGGCTCGTGGACCGGCTCGGCTGGAACGCCGAGGCGATCGGCCTGGTGGGGCGCGGCGAGGGTGACTATGTCGCCGGGCCGCCGACCCGGGTGGCGGGGCGCGGCGCCGTGCAGTGGGTCCGCCGCCCCTCACGCGGCGATCTGAGGCTGCCCGGCGCGGACGAGCTGATCAGCCCGCTCGCGTACGCCTGCGCCAGGGAGACGGCCGACGCCCGCACACGTCTTTCGTAGGGTGGTCCCCACACGTGGGGATATCGAAAGGCAGTGCCATGCCGGACCAGGCGGACAGCGCAGGCGGGACAGACACCGTGGCGGGGGCGGCCAGCACGCCGCCGCCCGCCGTGCGGGTGGAGGGACTGTGGAAACGGTTCGGGGAGCAGGTCGCGGTCGCCGGGATCGATCTCGATCTGCCGGCGGGCAAGTTCGTCGGTCTGGTCGGCCCGAACGGCGCGGGCAAGACGACCACGCTCTCGATGGTGACCGGACTGCTCAGGCCCGACATGGGCCGGATCGAGATCGGCGGCCACGACGTATGGCGCGACCCGGTCGAGGTGAAGTCCCGGATCGGGGTGCTCCCCGAGGGACTTCGGCTCTTCGAGCGGCTCTCCGGGCGTGAACTCCTCGGTTACACCGGCCGGCTGCGTGGACTCCCGGGCGCCGAGACGGACAAGCGCGCCACCCAGCTGCTCGACGTACTGGACCTCGCGGGGTCGCAGCACAAGCTGGTCGTCGACTACTCCACCGGGATGCGCAAGAAGATCGGACTGGCGTCCGCGCTGCTGCACAACCCCGAAGTGCTGTTCCTCGACGAACCCTTCGAGGGCGTCGACCCCGTGTCCGCGCAGACCATCCGCGGGGTGCTGGAGCGCTACACACGCTCCGGCGCGACCGTGGTCTTCTCCAGCCATGTGATGGAGCTGGTGGAGTCCCTCTGCGACTGGGTGGCCGTCATGGCGGCCGGGCGGATCCGGGCCCAGGGCACGCTGGCCGAGGTCCGGGGCGACGCGGCCTCCCTCCAGGACGCCTTCCTGGAACTGGTCGGCGCGGGGGCCCGGGACACCGGTGCCTCCCTGGACTGGCTGGGCGGTACCTCCCGATGACAGTGCTGGACACCCCCGCGGGATCCTCGGTCCCGGCCGTTCCCGGCCGGGGCGTCGTCCCCGTCTTCGTACGTCTCAAGCTGGCGCTGCTGCGCAACGGGCTGCGCCAGTCGACGGGGCGGCGGGCCGCCTACGTCACCTCCCTCGTCGTCACCGTGCTCTTCGCGGCGGGCCAGCTGATCGGCCTGGTCGCGCTCCGCGGTCATGCGCAGGCCGACACCCTGGTGGTGCTGCTCGCCGTGGTGGTGGCGCTGGGCTGGGCGGTGCTGCCGCTGTTCTTCGCGAGCGGCGACGAGACCCTGGACGCGAGCCGGCTGGTGATGCTGCCGCTGCGCCCCCGCACCCTGATCGGGGCGCTGCTGGTGGCCTCGCTGATCGGCATCGGGCCGCTCTTCACGCTCACCCTGGCCCTCGGCTCGGTGATCGCGGTGGCGCACGGCACGGCAGCGGTCGTGTTCGGGGTGATCGCCGTGCCGCTGACGCTGCTGGTCTGTGTGGCGCTGGCGCGGTACGTCGCCACGGCCAACATCCGGCTGCTGACCTCGCGCAAGGGCCGCGACCTCGCGGTGCTCAGCGGACTGGTCATCGCGGTGGGCGCCCAGTTCGTCAACTTCGGCGCACAGCGTCTGGGCCGGGCGGGCGGGCTGTCCTCGCTCGAACCCGCCGCGGACGTGGTGCGCTGGCTGCCGCCCGCCTCGGCTCTCGGAGCGGTGGGGTCCGCTTCGGAGGGGTCGTACGGGACGGCGCTGGGCCAGCTGTTGATCTCGGTGCTCGCGCTGGGCGGTCTGATGTGGCTGTGGCAGCGCAGCCTGGTGAAGCTGATGTCGTCGCCGGACGGCTCCACGATCGCCGCCGCCGAACCCTCTCGCGACCGGTCGCGCACGGACCGCTCCGGGCTCGCCTCGCTGCTTCCCGAGGGGCGTACGGGCGCGGTGATGCAGCGGAGCCTGCGGTATGTCGTACGCGATCCGAAGACCAAGGCGTCCTGGGTGACGGCACTGGCGATCGGCTTGATCGTGCCCGTGCTCAACGCGATGCAGGGAACCGGGTCGATCTATTTCGCGTGCTTCGCGGCCGGGATGCTCGGCATGCAGATGTACAACCAGTTCGGGCAGGACACCTCCGCCTTCTGGATGGTGGCGCTGTCGGTCTCCTCGACCCGCGACGCCTATCTGGAGCTCCGGGCGCGCGCCCTGGCGCTGCTGCTGATCACCCTTCCCTTCACGGTCCTGGTGACGGTGGTGACCGCGGCGGTGCTCGGGAACTGGACGGCACTGCCCGGAGTCATGGGGCTTTCGTTCGCCCTGCTGGGCTCGATGCTGGCGACGGGCGCCGTGGCCTCGGCCCTGTTCCCGTACTCGATCCCCCAGGAGGGGGCGCTCAAGAACGTCGCACCTGGCCAGGCCGGGCTCGCCTGGATCTCCATCTTCGGCGGAGTGATCGCGGCCGCGGTGCTCAGCGGGCCCGTGATCGGGCTGACGATCTGGCTGCATGTCGCGGACCATCAGGGTCAGTTGTGGCTGCTGCTGCCGGTGGGGGCGGTGTACGGCGCGTTCGTCGGGTGGCTGGGCGTACGGCTGGCCGCGCCGCGCATGGCGAACCGGCTCCCGGAGATCCTGGCCGCCGTCAGCAAGGGCTGAGAGCTCCAGGGCTGAGGGGCGCCGTCGGCCAGGGCCGAGAGGCGCCCCGGGCCGCGGGGGGCGGCGACCGGGATGGTCAGGGGCTGACGGACTCCCGGTCGCCCCTGAAGCCGTCGGAGAGTCGCTCCAGGAAGGGCTCCACCGCCCTGCGCCAGCCCTCGGGCCGGTCGTAGTGGACGAGATGGCCGGCGTCCTCCACCTCCGCGTACTGCCCGCGCGGCAGGACCCGGACCATCTCCTGGGCCTCCGCCCTGCCCAGCTCTCCTTCGATCCCGCGCAGGACCAGGGTGGGACAGCGCACCTGCGCCAGCTCCTCCCAGTGCGCGTCATGGACCCAGGTGGCGCGGGACGTCAGCATCTGCTCCTGGGAGAAGACGGGCCGCCAGCCGTCGGAGCTCTCGGCCATCACCTCCGCGAAGAACTCCCCGCGCGAGGGGTTGGGCCGTTCCACCCAGGGGTCGTCCTCGCCGAACCACTTCCGCACATCGGCGAGCGTCGCGAAGGGGAGCGGCCAGGTCTTGAACCAGTCCTCCCACTCGCGCTGCGAGGCCGCCCCGAGGGCGGAGGCCCGCATGTCGCAGATGATCAGCGCCTTGACGAGATCGGGACGCTTCGCGGCGAGCTGCCATGCCGTGAGCGCACCCATCGAGTGCCCGATCAGGGTGACCGGACCGAGGTCGAGCTGTTCGATCGCCGCCTCGGCGTCCGCGACGTACGCGTCGCGGGTGTACGCGCCGTCGGCCGGCTTCTCGCTGCGTCCGTGGCCGCGCTGGTCGAGGCCGACCGGCCGGTGCCGCTCGGAGAGCCAGCGGGCGGTGGAGGCCCAGTGTGTGGCCCGGCCCATCAGGCCGTGGAGCATTAAGATCCCCGGGGCCTGCCCGGCCTCCGGGCGCCCCTTGGGCTGATCGGCGAACTCCCAGGCCGCGAGGCGTACGCCGTCCGATCCGGTCACATCGATGCGCCGCACCATAGGTTCTGGCACCCCCTTCTGGTCCTCGATCACCGTGTGTGCCTACACGCCAGACTATCGAACCTTTATTCGAAAACTCGCTTCCGGCTCGCAACATCCCACGTTTGAGTGACAGCGGTTCAGGATTGACGACGGCCCCCAGGGGGAGACCTTCTCCGGGAAGCGGACCACTCGGGGACAGGGGTCCGCGGGGACTGACCTCGAGAGCTCGGGGCTCCAGGTCAGCGCAGGGGAGGACCGGCCCCGGCACCTTCGGGCGCCGGGGCCGTCCCCCGTTACGGAACACACGGGTCCGCACGCGTCGCGGACCACAAGGAGCCTTCGGCCGACCACCGGAGCAACACGGTGACCGGCCATGGCGATTCGAACACCCCTGGCCCCCCGAACACCATCGAAGGCGCGGGGAGGCGTGACAACGCCTCGGCGGACGAGGGCATCGGAAAGCCCGGCAGCCACCTCGCGGTGCGCGTGCCAGTGCGACGGGCGCATTCCCCTGCTCCCTCCCCGGCCGCGCGGCAGTCTCTGCCGGCACCCTCAGGTCATAGGCCTGGCCACAGCCTGGCACGCGTTTCGCCCGGGCGCTGCGATTCCGGACGGAAAACCGAAAGCGGGCTTACCCGCTCAGATCTGCACGTGCATCCGCACCGGCGCCTGCATGTGCACCCAGGCCGCCGGTGCCCTTGAAAGCCCTGCTCAGCGCTTCGCGACGAAGACGTGCGAAGCGACCTCGGAGTCCAGCTCGGCCGCCTCACCGCTGGAACCGACCAGCACCCCGCCCGCCGACTCGGTCACGCTGACGACCGAGCCGGGCTGCACGCCCGCACGCCGCAGCGAGTACATCAGCTGTGCGTCGGTCTGGATCGGCTCACCGATCCGCCGCACCACCACGGTCTTGCCGTCCGCGCCCGGGTCGAGGTCGGCCAGGCTGACCATGCCCTCGTCGAGGAACGGATCGGCCTCGGCCTTCTCGCCCAGCTCCTCGAGCCCCGGGATCGGATTGCCGTACGGAGACTCCGTCGGGTGCCGCAGCAGCTCCAGCACCCGGCGCTCCACGGCCTCACTCATCACGTGTTCCCAGCGACACGCCTCGGCGTGGACCTGCTCCCACTCCAGGCCGATCACGTCGACGAGCAGGCACTCCGCCAGCCGGTGCTTGCGCATCACCCGTGTCGCCAGACGGCGCCCTTCCTCGGTCAGCTCCAGATGGCGGTCACCCGCGACCCGGACCAGCCCGTCCCTCTCCATACGCGCCACCGTCTGGCTGACCGTCGGACCGCTCTGGTCCAGCCGTTCGGCGATCCGGGCGCGCATGGGGACCACGCCTTCCTCTTCGAGCTCGAGGATGGTGCGGAGATACATCTCCGTTGTGTCGATCAGTCCGGACATACGTGCCCCTCGATGCTGTGACATGAAGTCGTCGTGCGATAGCCCTCCACCAATTCTGACGCATACCGCCGACAACCGTGCCCCGCCGTCGGCCGTCGGCGCCCACCGCCCCGCCCCAGCGGTATTGACAGCCCACTGGTCCAGACCGCAACGTGATCCGCGACACGGGCACCGCACGGCCCCCACCCCCGCAGGAAAGGCCTCCTCGATGAGCGACAGCAAGCTCGCCGGTCAGTTCTTCGACGCAGCGATCGGCCTGCTGGAGCGGGTGCGCGACGAGGAGTCCGGAGCGATCGCCGCGGCCGGAGCCGCCATCGCCGACACCGTCGCAGCGGGCGGCCGGCTCTTCGCCTTCGGCGCCGGGCACTCCTCGCTCGCCGCACAGGACGTCGTCTACCGTGCGGGCGGCCTGGCCCTGATGAACGTGCTCGCCGTGCCCGGCACCCTCGGCGTCGATGTCATGCCCGCCACCCTCGGCTCCGCCCTCGAACGCGTGGACGGCCTCGCGAGCGCGGTGCTCGACTCCAGCCCTGCCCAGGCCGGCGACCTCCTCGTGATCATCTCCCTCTCCGGGCGCAACGCGCTGCCCGTCGAGATGGCGCAGAACGCGCGAGCACTGGGGCTGAAGGTCATCGGCGTCACCTCGGTCGCGTACACGACGGGCACCAGATCCCGGCACGCGTCCGGCGGCTTCCTCCGGGACCACTGCGACATCGTGCTCGACAGCAAGATCGCGATCGGCGACGCGGAGCTGAGCACGGAAGGCGTCGAGACACCGTTCGCACCCGCGTCGACGGTCGTCACCAGCGCACTGATGCAGGCCATGATGGCCACCGCGACGGAGGAGCTCATCACCCGGGGGATCGAACCGCCCCTGCTGCGCTCGGGCAACGTCGACGGCGGGCACGAGTGGAACGGGCGCGTGATGCGGGAGTACGGCGACCGCATCTTCTACCGGCACTGACCGGGCCCCGACACCGGGCGCGCACGGACCGCGGACCACGGATCCGGACCACGGACCGCGGGCTCAGGCGCCGCCCGCCCCGGGCTCCGCCGTCAGCCGCGCCAGGTCGACCGCCGAGGCGACCCGCACCGCCACACTCTCCGCGTACATCACATCCGGACGCTCGAACGCGCCACGGTTCGCCGCGCGCAGGAACGTCACCACACCCAGCGTCCGCCCCCGGCTCCGCAGCACCGCGCACAGCGCGTGCGCCGAGTCGCCCGGCCACTGGTGCTCCACCGCCCATGCCCCGCCCGCACCCGCCGGCGCCACGGCACGGACCGAACCCGTACGCTCCACGGCCTGGAGCGCCGGGTGCCCCGGCGCGTACCGCACGGGGAGCGAACCACCGGAGACCGGCAGACACGGGCCCGGCGCGTCGGACGGCGTGGACGCGGCCCGTACGAGCTTCTCCCCCACCGCCAGATCCTCCAGCAGGTCGACCACCACATGATCGGCGAACCCCGCCAGGGCGAAGTCCAGCGACGTGGTCGCCGCCTCCATGGGGTTCTCGCACTCCGCCGCCTGGCGGGCCGCCCGGTGCAGCTGATTGGAGCGGAAGCGCACGCGGTCCGCGTCCTGCTCCGCGAGCTTCGCCGCCGTGACATCCCGGAACAGCCAGCCGACCCCCAGCGGAACAGGCTCCTCCGCCAACGGCGACGCCAGCCGCAGAAACCCGCTGCGCCAGCAGCGCCGCCGCTCACCCTCCGCGGTCCGCAGCGTCACCCACAACTCTGCCGGAGCCGACGGAGCACCCTCGGCGAGCACATGCTGCAACGCGCCCTCCAGGTCCTCGACCCCCCGCACGATCAGCTCACCCAGCGGACGCCCGAGCAGCGCGGTACGCCCGCCCCCCAACGCCCGCGCGGCGTACGCGTTGACCACGGTCGGCCGCAGGTCGACGTCCACGGCGACGACACCCCAGGACGCCTCCTCGAACAGTGCCTCGCTGAGCGCGATGGACCGCTCCAGATCGATCTGCGTGTGCACCTCGCTGAACGCGCAGTACACCCCGGCGGGCTTCCCGTCCTCCCCGCGCACCCCGGACGACTGGGTCCGCACGAGCACCCGTCCACCGTCCTTGCGCAGCAGCGCGAACTCATGGACCTGCCGCCCCGGCGCGTCCATGACGGCCAGCAGCCGCTCCTGCACGTCCTCCGCGTCCGCGCTCCGCACGGCCCACCCCGCGAAACCCCGGCGCCCGACAGCCTCGGCGGCGGTCCAGCCGAGGACCCGCTCGGCCTCACGGTTCCAGTGGGTGATGGTGCCCTGCGCGTCGAAGGCACAGAGCGCGGCATCCATGCCGTCGAGCAGCGCGGCGAGAAGCCGGGACCCCGGAATCACCGCCCCCGACGGATCCCGCTCGGGGTCCTCGTCGGGACCGAGCGCGTCGGTGGTCCCGGTGCTCCTGGACGCACTCACTCCGTACCTCCCGCAGGACGTATTCCGCTTCGCGTTCCGCATTGCCGCACGTCAGACCATTGAACTCGAATGTGAGCCACCACACAGCCACTTCCAGGAAATCCGGTGTCCATCGGCGGTCCCACGACGGTCCCGTCAATTCACTTGTGTGGCTCCGGGGGAGGTTCGTAGGCTGTGGGCACACGTTGAAAGGAGGTGATCCGAAAAGTGCAGTCTTATCGGATTCGTGAGGTGGCTGCGGGCTGACAGCCCGTCGTCGCACACTGTGCACCTCGGCAGGCTGTCTGCCGAAACCCAAGCAGTCACCGACCCGCAGGCTCGCCGGTAAGTCCGGCCGGCTCCTCCGCGAGGAGGGACCAGAGCCTGCGGGTTTCTGCGTGTCCGGGGGCGGTGGGCGGGACCAGGCGGTGGCTCAGGGGCAGAGGCGCTCGACACGCCAGTCGGCCGCAGGGCTCTCCCGGACGTACCGCAGCCGGTCGTGCAGCCGGTTCTCGTGGCCCTGCCAGAACTCGATCGCGTCCGGTACGACGCGGAATCCGCCCCACTGCGGCGGTGCCGGGACCTTCTCGCCCTCCGGGTAGCGGGCGGCGAGCTCCTCGTAGCGGTCGACCAGCTCCTGGCGGGAGCCGATCACCGTGGACTGGTCGCTGGCCCAGGCGCCCAGCTGGGAGCCGTGGGGCCGGGTGCGGAAGTACGCGACCGTCTCCTCGCGTCCGACACGCGCGGCGGTGCCCGTGACGATGACCTGGCGGGCGAGCGGGTGCCAGGGGAAGAGCAGCGAGACGTACGGGTTCGCGGTCAGCTCACGGCCCTTGCGGGAGCCGTAATTGGTGAAGAAGACGAAGCCCCGGTCGTCGTAGTGCTTCAGCAGCACGGTCCGGGAGGACGGGCGGCCCCGGGAGTCGGCCGTGGCGACCACCATCGCGTTCGGCTCGTGGAGCGCGCCGCCCCCGGCGATCTGGCGGAACCAGTGGGCGAACTGCTCCATGGGGTCCGCGGCGAGATCCTTCTCGGTGAAGTCCTCGGATCGGTACTGCTCGCGCATCGCGGCCGGATCGGTGGTGCAATCGGATGACGGGACACGAGAGGAGGCGGAAGCGGAAGACGGAGTGGCATCTGCTGTGGGCACGGGGCCCATCCTGCCGCAGCGGGCCGGAATCCCCGAGGGAAGGGTCTTTCGGCAGGTGCGCGAGGCGGCAGCTGTGCCGGATGTCACCCTTCCCCGTGTCGTGGTAACCCGCCAGTATGCGTGGACCGGCCTTTGTGGCCGTCGTACAGCCGCCGAGTCGAGGGAGCCGCCCGATGTCCGACTTCGTACCCGGACTTGAAGGAGTCGTCGCGTTCGAGACGGAGATCGCCGAACCTGACAAGGAAGGCGGCTCGCTCCGTTACCGCGGTGTCGACATCGAGGACCTCGTCGGCCATGTGTCGTTCGGCAACGTCTGGGGTCTCCTGGTGGACGGGGCGTTCAACCCCGGTCTGCCGCCCGCCGAACCGTTCCCGCTCCCCGTGCACTCCGGCGACATCCGCGTCGACGTGCAGTCCGCGCTCGCCATGCTGGCGCCGGTGTGGGGTCTGAAGCCGCTGCTCGACATCGACGAGCGGACCGCGCGCGACGACCTGGCGCGGGCCGCTGTGATGGCCCTGTCGTACGTCGCCCAGTCGGCCCGCGGCCAGGGGATGCCGATGGTCCCGCAGAGCGAGATCGACAAGGCGGAGTCCGTGGTGGAGCGGTTCATGATCCGCTGGCGCGGTGAACCGGACCCCAAGCACGTCAAGGCCGTCGACGCCTACTGGACGTCGGCGGCGGAGCACGGGATGAACGCCTCGACGTTCACCGCCCGTGTCATCGCCTCGACCGGCGCCGACGTCTCGGCGGCGCTGTCCGGCGCGGTGGGCGCGATGTCCGGTCCCCTGCACGGCGGGGCGCCGTCGCGGGTGCTCGGCATGATCGAGGAGATCGAGCGGACGGGCGACGCCCGGGCGTATGTGAAGCAGGCGCTGGACAAGGGCGAGCGTCTGATGGGCTTCGGCCACCGGGTCTACCGTGCCGAGGACCCCAGGGCCCGCGTCCTGCGCCGTACGGCCCGTGAGCTGGCGGCCCCGCGCTTCGAGGTGGCGGAGGCCCTGGAGAAGGCCGCCCTGGAGGAGCTCCACGCCCGCCGCCCCGACCGTGTCCTGGCGACGAACGTCGAGTTCTGGGCGGCGATCGTGCTGGACTTCGCTGAGGTCCCGGCGCACATGTTCACGTCGATGTTCAGCTGTGCCCGTACGGCGGGCTGGTCGGCGCACATCCTGGAGCAGAAGCGGACCGGCCGCCTGGTGCGCCCCTCGGCGACGTACGTCGGCCCCGGGACTCGCGACCCCCGCTCGATCGAGGGCTACGACCAGCTGCCCGACCTGGGGAACTGACGAGGCGGCCCTCAGGCCGGTCGGTCTCAGCTCTTCCTGTCGTGGTTCAGGACCCAGGCGACCGAAAGCAGCACTCCGAAGACCCCCACTGCGAACGTTCCTACGACTTCGAGGAGCCCCCCGCCCTCCGCGACGGCCCGGATCGAGCCGGCGATCCCGCCGACCGCCGCGCATATCCCGAGCACGAACGTGCGCGAGCTCTGAGGCGCGTACCGGTACCAGGGCCGGCGTCGGGGAGGGGACGGGGTGTCGCGTGAGTGGCGTGAGTGGGTGGCCATGGTGCCTCCGTCGCTGTGGTGGCCCCCGATGCTGCCAGTCGGGGGCACCGGCCGGAGAGCCGGCCGGGGCGCAACCCGGCTGCGCCGCCCCGGTCGGATGACCGAAGCGGCGCCGGACTGCCCGTACTCGGGCGGGTCAGCCGTGCGGACAGTTCCAGGTCTTCGGCCCCACGATGCCGGCCTGATCCCCCCAGGCGCCGAGGTGGCGAACGGCAGGACACCGAATCCGACGGGCAGGAGGCCGCCGCCGATCCCGACGATGGTGACGTCGCTGTCGATGGAGGCGACCGCG
>NZ_JBEZIH010000032.1:0-93160 GCF_040650935.1 Streptomyces sp. NPDC048565 | reverse complement strand
ATCTCCTACGACCCGGCCAACCACGACTTCATGGTCCGCACCCGCCAGG
Organism: Streptomyces sp. NPDC048565; assembly: GCF_040650935.1. Lineage (NCBI taxonomy): Bacteria > Bacillati > Actinomycetota > Actinomycetes > Kitasatosporales > Streptomycetaceae > Streptomyces > Streptomyces sp. NPDC048565. The sequence continues at coordinate 93,111 of NZ_JBEZIH010000032.1, read as the reverse complement.
CCAAGATCGACAACATCACCGTCCCGGACGTCGAGGTCGACGACCCGGCGGACGCGACCACCCTGGTCCTGGGCTGGGGCTCCACCTACGGCCCCATCACCGCAGCCGTACGCCGGCTCCGCGCATCCGGCGAGACCATCGCACAGGCCCACCTACGCCACCTCAACCCCTTCCCGAACAACCTCGGCGACGTACTCAAGCGCTACGACAAGGTCGTGGTCCCGGAGATGAACCTGGGCCAGCTGGCCCTGCTGCTGAGGGCCAAGTACCTGGTCGACGCCCGGAGCTACAACCAGGTCAACGGCATGCCCTTCAAGGCCGAGCAGCTCGCCACCGCCCTCAAGGAGACCATCGATGTCCAGTGAGGTCCTGTCGCTCGTGCCGAAGAGCGAAGCTTCCCTGAGCGCACGTGATTTCAAGTCCGACCAGGAAGTGCGCTGGTGCCCCGGGTGCGGTGACTACGCGGTCCTCGCCGCCGTACAGGGCTTCATGCCCGAACTCGGCCTGGCCAAGGAGAACATCACCTTCGTCTCCGGCATCGGCTGCTCCTCCCGCTTCCCCTACTACATGAACACCTACGGGATGCACTCCATCCACGGCCGCGCCCCCTCCATCGCCACCGGCCTGGCCACCTCACGTCGCGACCTGTCCGTCTGGGTCGTCACCGGCGACGGCGACGCACTGTCCATCGGCGGGAACCACCTCATCCACGCCCTGCGCCGCAACGTCAACCTCAAGATCCTCCTCTTCAACAACAGGATCTACGGCCTCACCAAAGGCCAGTACTCGCCGACCTCTGAACTCGGCAAGATCACCAAGTCCACCCCCATGGGCTCACTCGACGCCCCCTTCAACCCCGTCTCCCTCGCGCTGGGAGCCGAAGCCACCTTCGTCGCCCGCACCGTCGACTCCGACCGCAAACACCTCACCAGCGTCCTGCGCGCCGCAGCCGACCACCCCGGCACCGCACTCGTCGAGATCTACCAGAACTGCAACATCTTCAACGACGGCGCCTTCGAAGCACTCAAGGACAAGGACCAGGCCCAGGAAGCGGTCATCAGCCTCGAACACGGCCAACCCATCCGCTTCGGCACCGACCACACCAAGGGCGTCGTGCGCGACCCGCTGACCGGAGACCTGAGCGTCGTCACCGTCACCGAGGACAACCAGTCCGACATCCTCGTCCACGACGCCCACAACCCCAGCCCCACCACCGCCTTCGCCCTCTCCCGCCTCGCCGACGCCGACACCCTCCACCACACCCCCATCGGCGTCCTGCGCAGCGTCCAACGCCCCGTCTACGACACCCTCATGGCCGACCAACTCGACACCGCCATCGAGCAGAACGGCAAGGGAGAACTGGACATGCTCCTCGCCGGCAAGGACACCTGGACGGTCGTGGGCTGAGGCGGACGGGACCATCCGCTTCCGCCCGGCCTAGGCTTCGGGGATGGAGACCCCCGAGGGACGCCCGCCCACCGCTCACCCGGCCGAGCCGCTGCCCTGGTTCGGCAGCGGCAGGGACGGCTCCCAGCGGTTCCGGGCCCTCCGCAGGCCGAAGGACTGCCTCATCGCGGGGGCGCTGATGCTCGTTCTGGGGATCGGCGGCCTCGTCAGTGGCCTGGACGGTGGCCACAGCAGCCGTCGGAGCACGGCGAGCGACCTGCTGGGAAGCTGGGGTGACGTGATCGCCCTGCTGGTCGTCGTCCTGGTGAGCGGTCTCGGCGCGTTCCTGTTCGGCGTGGGAGCGGTCCGCCACCGCTGGTACCGCAGGTACCGGCGCACGCACGGACACCCGCCGTTCTGACGGCGTACGGCGTGAGGGCCCCCTCGGCCCCGAAAAACCACAGGCCCGACCGAAAGCCCGTGCGGTACGTTTCAGTCACTCGAAGGGGGCGAAGTGACGAAGCTCAACCAGATCATCGCCGTGGAGAAGGGTGTCAAGAGCAAGTCGCTCCAGGACATCACCGCGGCCCACCACAAGGTGCAGAAGCCGGCGCTGCTGGCAGGCATCTCGCGTACGTACCAGCCGAAGGACGAAGAGGGCGAGCAGCTGCCGCCCGAGTCCACGCGGGTGCAGATCAAGGCCGAGGAAGCGCTGCGTGAGATGTCCGCGTCGCTGACCCGGCTGTTCGACGTGACCGCGACGAAGGACTGGGCCAACTGCGAGGCCCGCGCGGACGTCACCGTCGACGGCCGTACGGTCGTCAGCGAGGTCCCGGTCAGCTACCTGCTCTTCCTGGAGAAGCAGCTCACCGACCTCCACACCTTCGTGAAGAAGCTCCCGGTCCTGGACGCGTCCGAGTCCTGGTCGCTGGACCCGTCCACGGACTGGTGGAAGACGGACCCGGTCCGCACCATCCGGACGAAGAAGGTCCCGCGTAACCACGTCAAGGCAGAGGCGACCGACAAGCACCCGGCGCAGGTCGACGTCTACTACGAGGACGTGCCCATCGGGTACTGGACGACCGTGAAGTTCTCCGGAGCGCTTCCGGCGCGACGGGTGAACGAGCTGCTGGAGCGCGTCGAGAAGCTCCAGCACGCGGTGAAGTTCGCCCGCGAGGAGGCCAACGGCGCCGAGGTCACCGACCAGCGGGTCGGAGACGCGGTGTTCGGCTACCTGTTCGGCTAACCTCGAACAACAGGCGGCACACCCCAAGAACGCCCCCGCGCCAATGCCGTGGGGGCTGCGCACCCTGCACGAGGCGGACTTGAGGTCCGCCCCGTGTGACGAGCGCAAGCTGAAACTGACGTTCAGCCTGAAGACGCGGTAACGGTGGAGGTTCGAGTCCTCCCCCCGGCACCACCTGCCGGGGTGGCCCAACATGGCAGAGGCAGCCGCGATCAATCTCAGACTCTCGCTCCAGCTTCAGTATCGCCGCCGATTGCCAGATCGACCGAGTACGGACGACCACCGTTGAATGCTGGTTCGAATCCGGCCTGCGCCTCTCCGCGGCGCGGTAGTTCAAAGGCAGAACGCGACGGTATGACGACTGATCCGCACTCTTAAACGGCGCTGGCAAGCGCAATTGGGTGGCAACCCCAGGGGCCCGGGAGCTGGATACGACTCCCGGGCTCCGCCACGCTCTACCGACCCGGACAGATCTCGTCCGGGATTCCGGTGGGCAGGCCCTTCCGTTCATCGGGAGTGAGATCGCGGCCGATGACTGCACAGAGGTGGCGATTCCAGAGGGCAGGGTCGAGGTGAATCGTGTCCGTGGCCCCGTCCACGACACGCAGAAGCGTTCTGCCGTCCCTGCTCGCAGCGAGGAAGGACTGATCCGTCTCGAAGTCGTACGACTCGAAGCTTCCGGGGTCCGAGACGCTCTGGAAGCGCACCGATTTCCCGTTGGCGAGGAAGAATTCCGTGCCGCCCTTCGTGAAGCCGGCCCACCAGTCGCCACTGGAGTTCAGCGGTCCCAGCGAGCCCACCGTCCGCTGAGGCGGTTGCCCGGCCCGGACCGACCACAGCTCGACCATGGAGCCCCGGGTCCGCGCAGTGGCATAGCGTCCGCTCCCCTCGCGGACGATCTGGGCGACATCCGGGCCGAGCCGCAGGCGGAGTCCCTTGTCCTCCTTGCCGGTTCGCAGATCGACGATGTGCGAGACCGGCTCGCCGCTGACCATGATCTGCACATGCCCTGGAACGGGATGTCGGCTCACGTAGAAGCCGGACTCATCGGGCTGCTCGTCCGAGGAGTACAGCGGCGGATTGCTCTTGGCGAGACCGAGCTCACGCGCGTCCAGTGTCTTCGAGAGGTGGCGCCCGTCCCGGGCGTCCCAGCGCTCGATCCGGCTGCCGGAGACCGTCACGAGTTCGCCGTCGCCGTCGCTGTCGCTGTCGCCGTCGCCGTCGCCGTCGCCGGTGAAGAGAAGTCTCAGCGGTTCAGGCGTCCCGTTCCGGTCGACGGGCGGCGGGACCGCGGTGATCTCGGCGAGCTTCTTCAGGGAGGGAAGTTCATGGATGAGGATCTTGTTCCGGTCCACCACATCGGCGACCAGGGTGCCGCGTCGGTTGACGGCCAGTACCCCGCTCTGGAAGCCCGAACTGGACGATCTCGGTACGTCCCTGGGGGGCAGCTTCGCTTCGGAGACGACCTGCCCGTCCGGGTCGACGACCGCCAGCCTGCTCTCTTTGAGTGAGACGACGTCGAGGACGCTGCCCAGTCGGGCCACCACAAGGTCACCGTCGAGCAGCACCGGAGAGTTGGTGATGAGGCTCATGTCACCGCTGTCGTCCTCGGCCAGTGAAACGCCGGTCACCGCCTCCGAGTCCCATGCGAACACCACGGGACGGCTCGAGTCCCCAAGGAGCCGTTCCGTGGTGCTTTCCTGTCGAGGGCCGTTGACGGATGCCGCCTTCTCGTCCAGCCGGTTGTCGACCAGCGTCCAGTCTCCGGAGGAGGAGTGCACCGCGAAGCGTTTCCCCGCCGCGTCGGCGGCGACCTTCCCGCAACCACCCTCTTTCGGCTCGTAGCGGTTCACCTCATGGCCGTCCGCCACGCGCAGGGACCGGTAGCGGGCCGCGCCCTGATCCCCCAGCACCCGGCAGACGGTCACCACACCGCCGTCACCGGACAAGGCACGCGCGGGGTGGAACAAAGAGTCGACGTCATTGGCCAGTTCACGTGCTTCGCCGGTCCGGATGTCCACTGCCGTCAGTGTGGACGCGTCTGCCGCGAGCTCACGCCCCTCGACCAGAAGCGTGTTTCCGTCCGGTCCGAATCGCACCTCCCGTGCCTCGGGGACGCGTCCGGGCACCTGCCGGGCCTGCTTCGTCCTCAGGTCCCACACCCGCAGCAGCCCATCGCCGGCCATCGTGACCACGCGTTCGCCGTCCGGGGAGAAGTCCGCGACATAGGGGTTGTCGTTGCGCAGTTGGCGGCTTCGTCCCTCCGCCTCGATCGAGGGATCGTGAATGCTGCTCGCGGGCCCCAGCAGGCCCTGCGCCCCTGCCGACCGGCCGCGCATGTCGCGCCAGTGCAGACTGCCTTCCGTCGTCAGGTACGCGATACGGCGTCCGTCCCTGGTGACGAGTGGCCTGAAGGCCAACTCGGCAAGGCTCAACTGCTCCCTCGACACCCGCCCGGCGGACGTACGGACGAAGAGGGTGGCCCGCCCCTGCTCGGTCGTCGCAAGCACCACCCGGCCGTCCACGCTCGAGGCCACATCGGAGATCGGCCCCTCCGTGCCGGTCAGGACCCAGGTGTTTCGCTTGAGCTGGTCGTACCGCCGCAGCATGGCGCCGCGTGCTTCTTGAGTCGAGGCGGCCTCGTACGCCGCCATCGCGACCAGGGCGGCCTTCCCTCGGTCCTGGTCGGCCAGCTGATCCGAAAGGCGCGCAAGCGCCCGTGACCGCCCCTCCGCCGCCCGTTCCGCGCTCACCTGTGACTCCTGCACGAGGAAAGTGCCCAGCCCTGCGATCAGAAGAAGGACCAGGGCCGCCGCGATCCACCCCGCGCGCACCCGAACCCGCCGTGCCCGCCGGCGCCGACGGGCCAGCGCGAGGAACTCCCTCTGCTCTTCCGTCAGGTCCGCGTCCCTGCCGCGCAACCTGGATTCGAGGGCGGCGAGTTGAATACTGCCCGGCAGCAGATCGGCCGAGCTGTCCGCCTTCTGCCACCGTTCCAGGTCGTGCTGCAGCTCGGCCCGCGCCGCGAGGAAGCCGGCGTCGGTTCTCACCAGCTCCGTGAGCGCCGGCCATACCGTGATCAGCGCCTCATGAGCCAGCTCCACACTCTCCGGCCGGCCAGCGCCTCCGTACAGGACCAGCAGGCGCCGCTGGGCCAGCGCCTTCGCCAGGTGCCAGCGTTCCTCCCCGGCCTCTTCGTGCGTCAGGGCGCGCCGCAGCGGAGCCTCGCCGCCGGGCAGTACTCGCACCAGCCCCGTCAGCAGCCGCCGCGCTACGGCCTCACCTCCACGGGGGACACACTCCTTCCACGCCTTCTCGGCATGGCGCCGCAGAGCACCGGACACCCCGCCGATGTCCTCGTACGTCGCGGCCCGCAACCGGCCGGCGGCCTGCCGTTCCCACAGCTGAGCCAGGACGAATCCCAGCAGCGGCAGGATCCCCGGCTCGCCGCCCGCGTCGTCCAGGATGCGACGGTCGAGCCCGGGGTCGTACTCGACCGCAGGCATGCGCTTCAGCGGTTCTGTGATCACGGCGTGCAGCTGGTCCCGGGTCATGGGCGTCAGCGGAAGCGTGGCCCCGCGTCGCAGCGCGGGGCCCAGGTGCGCGTGGCTCAGAGCGGTGTCCATGAAGTCGGCGCGCAGGGTGACGAGGACCCGCAGACCGTCCGGCCGCCGTTCCGGGAACAGCAGCTCGACGGTCTCGGCGATCTCCGGCCCCGGGCGGTTGAGCAGTGCCTCGCCCTGGTCGAGCACCACCAGCAACCGTTCCGGCGGCTGCCCTGTGACCCGGTGAGCGGTGTCCGCGAGCCCTGACTCGTTGAGCCAGTCCTCCACTTGACCGGCGTCCCGCGCACGCGGGGCTCCGTGCTGTCCGGACCTCGCGAGCTCGAACAGCTCGGTGGCGAGCGCGGCTCGCAGGGAAGCGGAACGGGTGGCGTTCGCCCGTAGAATCCGGTAGCCGTCCTGCCTCATCCTGGGCACCACACCGGCCAGCGCGAGCGACGACTTGCCGCAGCCCGACGGCCCGTACACCGTGACCGTGGGCTGATCGCCCCGCAGGGCGTTGATCACTCGCTCGATGTCGTCGTTCCGTCCGAAGAAGACATCCGCGTCGTCCTCCTGGAAAGTGGACAGGCCACGGAAGGGCGTGGCCGGGCTCACGAACGGAGCGAGTTCGGGCACTTCCTTCACCAGGGTTCTCATCCGCAGCACGAACGCCTGCTGGGCCTCGCTCACCGGCTGCGCCGCCACCATCATCCCGACGGCGGCACCCAGTTCGTCGTCCCAGACAGGGCTGCCGCTGAAGCCCCCCTTGACGTACACGGCCTCACCGTCGGCCCGCGAGAGCTGGATCCAGCCCTGGCGGGTGGGGCCGCGGAACCTGCCGCTCTGCCAGATTCCGTCCGGGCTGTCGTCGGTGAAGCCCACGGCGCGCGCGTCGTGGTCCCATACGCCGCGCTGGGGGTCGGTCACGGGAAGCGGACGGGCTCCGGGGATCCGGCTCCGTAATCGGAGTAGGGCGATGTCCCCGGTCTGGTCGGGCCTGATCGGTATCCAGCGCCTGACCTCGGCAGTCCGGTCGCCTCCGTCGACGCCGTCGGCGTTTTCTGCCAGCGGTACGTCGACCGTGACCTCGGTGCCGGCCTCGACCGCGTCCTCCCGGGGGCGGTCCAACGCGTCGGACAGCACATGGGCGCAGGTCAGCACCAGATCTGGACCTATGAGGAAGCCTGCGCCGCCGATCGCGCCGTCCATCCCCTTGACCCGGACGACCGCCGAGACCAGTGCCGACTCCGCCTCACCGTCGTCCCGCCCGTGAATGCCCTTCACTGTGACCCCCACCATGGCTCGGCTTGTTGTGCCCTGCCCTTCCCGAGGTTCAACCCTCCTGCGGAGAAGGTCTGTCGGAGACAGTCGCAGCACTCCTGTTCCATGTCAGGCGCACGGAGAAATTGGCTGATGTCGCCGTGCTGGCAATCACCACGTCCGCCTCGGCGGACAGTGACACCCCGAACTCCAGAGTCATCTCGTCCGGCGCGTTCGCCAGACCCCTGAACCGCCCGACGAAGCTCTCCGCCACGGGTCGCACGGTGTCCAGCATCTGCCCGAGCGACCGTTCGGCGCGAGCGATGGAGCGGCCGCCGCGGCCCACGCGGACCAGCGTCTCGTCCACCTCCCGGATCTGGACACGTACGAACTCATCGCCGCCGTCTCCCAGCGGGACTTCCACGGTGTGCACAGGCCGGTCGCCCATATCGCTCCTCCACTGCCCGGAAGCCGCAGATGGTATCGCCACCCCCGCGGGGGCGTTGGGAGTTGCGGACAGGGGCAGACCGCTATGACCGAAAGACATGTCCCTAAGTCCCCAGCAGAGGGCGGGGCGATGCTCCGCAGGGGGACGCGGCGAGCGGTGGGAGCGCCGATACGGGCGCCTCCACCGGTGATGCATCCGCCGACCGTTGCCACACCTCGGAGCTGGGCATGGACTCGTCCCTCCCGAGGGTGTGAGGGCACCGGCGATGACGAACAGCGCACCGCGATCGTCCTGGTCCACAACGACAACGCTTCTCGGGCCGGCTCGGGGTCGTGCCGGGACCCGGGGGCGGGCTTGACCGCCTGGGCGGGGCGGCACACAATGCGGAACATGACCCTGTACTCGCTGACCACCGTCGCCCTGCGGATGACGGGGCCTTGCGGCGAGTGCGCTCCGCGGTCCACCACCTGTCTGTGCCGCCGCGGCCGTATCGGCTCGCCGCCCGCGCGCATCGGCGTTCACTCGCGCTGATTGGCAGTCAACCACTCGGCTGCTTCCCAGGATGAAGCCGAGATCCGGTGAACGCCGGTGTTGTCTCTCCCAGGCCCTTCACGGCCCCACCGTGTCCCGCATCTGCCCGGCAGGCACGCGGCGCGGACGTGAACGTTCCATCTCATCGCTCGCCGCCCTCATCGCACCGCCGGAGGCCTCGGCCGCTGTCTCGGGTTCCCGCCCGTCCCTTCGGGTGCCCGGGCTTGCCCACCGGAGCCCACGGCGGCTCGCTCTCCGCCAAGGAGGAACCGTATGACCACCACCGCTTCCCCGAATGCGACCGCCACGACCGCCACGACCGCCCACCGGCCCTCCGCCACCCCGCTCGTCCTCCGCGAGGCACGCATACCGCAGGACGGCCTGTACGAGGGGGACCGCGTCCTGGAACGCCTGCCGGCCGATGTGACCGCGCGGCCGTACACCCTCTTCGACGTCGTCCCTCAGGCCCGCACGATCGGCGCGGAGATCCAGGGCCTCGACCTCACCCGTCCGCTGGAGCCGGCCCTGCGCGAAGAGCTGAACCGTGCACTGCTGGAGTGGAAGGTGCTCTTCTTCCGGGGGCAGAGCCTCACCTCGGCCGCCCAGCGCGATTTCGCACGTCACTGGGGCGAGCTGGAAGTCAACCCGCTGCTGGCCAGGGGAGACAGCGAGGACGTCGTGCGCTTCGACAAGGCGGCCGGGGCACCGAAGACGTTCGAGAACGTCTGGCACACGGACGTCACCTTCCGTGAGCGTCCGGCTCTCGGTGCCGTCCTGCAACTGCGTGAGGTGCCGCCGCTCGGGGGCGACACCATGTGGGCGGACATGGCTGCCGCCTACGACAACCTGCCGCAGGAGGTGAAGGACCGCATCGACGGGGCGAGCGCCGTCCACGACTTCATCCCCGGCTTCGCGCGCTTCTACGCGCCCGAGCAACTCGCCCCCCACCAGGCGGCGTTCCCGCCGGTCGAGCATCCGGTCGTGCGCACGCATCCGGAGTCGGGGCGGCGGATGCTGTTCGTGAACACCTCGTTCACGACCCGGATCGTCGGTATCGACCGGGCGGAGAGCGACCGGCTGCTGCGCTTCCTCTTCCAGCAGGCGCACGTACCCGAGTACCAGGTGCGTTTCCGCTGGCAGCCGGGCGACATAGCCTTCTGGGACAACCGGGCGACCCAGCACTACGCCGTGAACGACTACGCCCCGCACCGGCGGATCGCCGAGCGGGTCGCCATCGCGGGGGACCGCCCCTTCTGAGGGGACCGGCGACCGGCGGGCGCGGTACCGCGCCCGCCGGTCGGCCGCTGCCGTACGTCCCCGGGTCAGGGTGAGAGCGGCGCCATCTTGTCGACGATGTCCGGGTTCTTGGCGATCCACTTCTCCACGGCCGCTTCCTCATGGCCGGTGCCCTCGTCCTGGATGGTCGCCTCCAGGTCCCCGAGCTGCTCCTCCGACATGTGCCAGTCCTTGAGCCAGCCGTGGAACTCGGAGAACTTCTTCGGGAACGACTTGTGGCCGAGCGAGCGGATCTCGTTCACATCGCCCCACAACTTCTTGGGGTCATCGAGCTTGGTCAACTCGTACTTGCTGTAGGCCCAGTGCGGCGACCACAGGACGACCGCCACCGGTTCGTGCTTCCGCAGCGAACGCTGCAGCTCCAGGATCATGCTGGGGGAGCTGCCCTCGGTGACCGTGTACTCCTTGTCGAGGCCGTAACCGGGCAGCACCTCGTTCTTGAGCATGTTCATCTGGCCGGTTCCGGGCTCGATGCCGATGATCCGGCCGCCGAACTCCTTCGACCTGCCCTTCAGGTCCTCCATCGACTTGATGCCCTTGACATAGCTGGGCACCGTCACTTCCAGCGTGGTCGCGTCGTACCACGGACCCATGTCGACGAGGTCGTCCTTGTACTTGTCCCAGTACTGCTTCTGGGCGTTGGGGAGCCAGGCGTCGAACTCCACATCGACCTGGCCGCCGGCCATCGCGGTGAACATCGACCCGACGTCGTACTGGTGGATGCTGGGCTTGTATCCGCGCCGCTCCAGGACGTTCTTCCACAGGTAGGTGACAGCCACGTCCTCGTCCCACGGGAAGTAGCCGATGCTGGGAGCCGCACCTGCCTCCTTCCCCAGGTCCTTCTTGTCCACGTCCTGGCCGTCGTCGTCCGGTCCGGAGGCGATCTGCAGGCCGCCGGCGAGCAGCGCGAGGACCAGCACACCTATCCCCGCGAACGCCGTGTTGGGCCTCCACTGCAGGACCTTGCCCGCGCGGAGAGAGGCCGCCTTGGCCAGCGCACGGCGACCGAGCGGCGAGATGCGCTGATTCAGCGCACCGGTCATGCGGTCGAGGTACATGGCGAGGATGACCACCGCGAGACCCGCCTCGAAGCCGAGACCGATGTCCACCGAGCTGATGGCCTGGAAGACGACGGTACCGAGACCGTCGGCGCCGACCATGCCCGCGATGACCACCATGGACAGCGAGAGCATGATGATCTGGTTGACGCCGGCCATGATGGTCGGCAGGGCGAGCGGCAGCTGTACGCGCAGCAGAATGGCGCGCGGAGCGGCTCCGAACGCGTCAGCGGCCTCCACGACCTCCTCGTCGACCTGCCGGATACCGAGCTCCGTCATCCGGATGCCGGGCGGCATCGCGAAGATGATGGTGGCGACGATGCCGGGCACCACGCCCACCCCGAAGAAGGTGATACCGGGGACCAGGTAGACAAAGGCCGGCATCGTCTGCATGAAGTCGAGAACGGGCCGGAGGGTCGAACTCACCGATTTGTTGCGGGCCGCCCAGATGCCGAGTGGGACAGCGATCACCATGGTGATCGTGGCCGCCACGACGAGGAGCGACAGCGTCTGCATCGCCTTTTCCCACAACTCGATCGAGTTGATCAGGAAGAAGCCAGCGGACGCGAGGACGGCTGCCACCAAGCCCCGCAGCCACCAGGCGATCAGCGCGAGGATCGCCCCCATCACCAGCCCGTCGGGGCCCGACATGACGAAGAACACGCCGTCGTACAGACCTTGGCCGACGGAGTGCAGGGAGTCGAAAAGCCAGGGCAGTCGAGCTTCCAGGAAATCGACGGCGCTGTTGACGCCGGAACCTATTTCGAGTCTGATCACGGCTTTTCCGCCTTCATCGCACCGGTGTCCGCGATGCGGACACCGGTGTTCATCGGTCGCCCGGCTCCCTCGCCGAAGGCCCTGTGCCTGCCTGGGGGCTCTGTTGTCAGCCTGGTCACGTGTACGTGTACCTTTCGCGTCGACCTGAGACCCGGCGAAGAGACATGGCGCCGCCCAGCCCCTCGGCGGTATGGGACATACGGATGCGCGCGGCATGTTGCCGTAGCGACGCCTCGGCCGGGCGGTCATGTGTCCTGGCAGCCGGGTCCTGGCATGCTGCCGTGCCATCCGCGCCGGCTGCCCGAAGGGCGTCCGCGCCCGGACAGGGTGATTCGGGCTGCGGCTACCCCGTGATCAGGAAGGCAAACGGATGGCGAGGCTTTCGTCCGGACGGATCAGACCTTGATGGCGGTGATTCGGCTTCCGCACAGCGCGGAGAGGTCTTCCGGGTCGGAGGTGAACACGATGACAGGGCCGGGTGAGGCGAGAGCGGTTGCGCCGAGCATGGCGTCGATCGCGTACTTGTGGCCGTGCAGGCCCGCATCGGCGAGCAGTACCGGGGCCTGCCGGCTGACCTTCCACGCGTGGCTTCTCCTCAATGGCACAATTGTGGTCGAGGCCGCTGGATGCGGTCAGGACTGGCCTCGCTCGGTCTCCCGGAAGCCCATAGAGGGTGTGCCGTCCGTCGGTGTGGACGTCCGGACGGCCCTGAGCCCAGCCTTCGACCATGTATGCGATCTTTTCGTTAAGAAGGAGCGGCCCGATCCCCCTGAGGGCTACACCGCACCCTTCTATAAGGCGAACCGTGAGAAGGAGATGCGCGAAGCGCACGCGCACTTCTTTGCGCGGCTTCAGGAGGCCGTCGACGCGGGGAAGTGGACGCCGCCTGCCCGGTGAACGGCAGCGCCCCCGCCGGATGGACTCGGTGCGGGTCGGCGGCTTCCGCGTCACCGCCAGCAGTTCCTGCCGCGCCAGCCGCGCAGCGATCCGCTCCTCCAGCTGCGCCGGGTCGGGCAGCGGCGGCACGTCCAGTGACACCGCTCGCACGTAGGCCTCCGTCTGCAACAGGCCCGGCACCACCCGGCACTCGTACGTGCACAGGCTGATCGCCGTGGTCTCCACCCGCGCCCACTGCCGGAACCAACTCGCCAGCCCCGCCTGCCGGGACAGGTGCGGTGCAGCCTTCCGCAGCGCCCCCGTGTTCCCCAGCGCCGCCTCCGCCCGTTCCACGAAGTCGCGGTCCGGCATCCGGCGGCCCTGCTCGATCGAGGCGACCGTGTGCTTGGAGAAGCGGACCTGGCCGCCGAACTCCTCGCGAGAGATGCCCGCGTGTTCGCGCAGAGCCTGGACGAACGCGCCGAACGTGCGCAGGCTGTCCGACACCCCGGGCTCGGCACCCGCGCTCGCTCCTCCCGCCGCTGAACCCGCGATGCCGTCATCCGTGTTCTCGTAGGCCACCGTGGCCACCTTTCGCGCGCACCCGGCCCGCCGTACCGCTTCTGACTGAGCTACATCGTCACGTCGGGCGCCGCGTACTGCCATCTCCCCGTGTGCGTACGCTGACCCTGCGTACGCGGTGCGAGGCTGGCGCGGTCCGCGATCAGGATGTCCGATTCGAGGGATACGGGTCACCCGTCTGCTGTACGTTCCTGGCATGGTCACGGGACAAGTGAGCGAGAACCCGGAGTCGCGTTTCTCCGCTCTTCTGGCTGGTGCTGCAAGGCTTCCAGGTGTGCGAATCGACAGGGAGGCCTACCTCCGGACGGCGCTGGCCCGTCACTGCACGGAAGATGATGTGCGCAGGGCGATGGAAGAGACCCCGGCGGCGGCGGGTATCCCTCTTGATGTTCTGGACCGGGTGGCCAACGAGTCCATTCGCTACGAGACCGCCAAGGTGAGCGCGCTCTCCGCGGCTGCCGGGATTCCCGGATTCATCGCCATGCCTGCCACGGTGCCGGCCGATCTGGCCCAGTACGTCGGCCACATGCTGCGCATCGCGCAGAAGCTCGCCTACCTCTACAGCTGGCCCGATCTGTTCTCCGCCGACAACGACGACGTCGATGACGCCACCAAAAGCGTGCTCACGCTCTTCTTCGGGGTGATGTTCGGGACCCAGTCCGCGAACGCCGCCGTGGGGAAGGTGGCGGGGATGATCTCCGAGCAGGTCGCCAAGAAGCTGCCCCAGCAGGCACTGACCAAGGGCGTCGTCTACCCCATGGTGAAGAAGGTCGCCCAGTACCTCGGCGTCGAGATGACGAAGCAGACCTTCGCCAAGTCCGTTTCGAAGGCCATTCCCCTCGTCGGGGCTGCGGTGTCCGGCGGGCTCACCTATGCGACCTTCCGTCCAATGTCGAGAAGGCTCAAGACGCACCTCTCCGGCCTGGAGCTCGCAAAGCCGGTCGGGGGTCAGGTGATCACGGGTGAAGTCATCCAGGACGGGGACCCCCCGGCCGCAGGCGAGGCGAAGGTCCCGAAGCCGGGCCGTGAATGGCGCGTCCTGAAGCGTCGGTAGGTCGCGGCTCCGGCCCCGGACGAGGACGGTCAGGCGTCGCCGAGTGCACTGCGACGCCGTCGTGGTGGTGCGGTAGCTGCTCCGGCGCTCGGGTCTCGAATCTCGGGTTGCGAGTGCCGTGGGGCCGTCATTCACTCGTTCGGGGTCCGGATCGGGGCCCCCGGGCCGACGCTTGAGCTTCGGGTTCCGAGGGCCGAGCGTCGAGCTCCGAGGTTCGAGCCGTGTTGTTCATCCGGGAGGTAGGTAAGGGCTTTTGGGGAAACCTTCCCTCCCTCCCCACCCCGTCACAGCCAGCAAGTATGACTAATCGTGATCGAGTTGCAGCCGAGAGTCGCGGCTGCTTACGGTGCCCGTAACGAGACGACCCCGACGCGGTGTTCACAGCACCGGCCGGGGTCTGACCCAAGATCGCGCACCCAAAAAGGACGATCTCGTGGCTACCCAGCACCCTAGCTCCGCCCCGCCCGCCCCCGCAGCCTCGCGCCCGTACCGCAAGGCCCATACCGGCTACGGCAAGCAGTCCATCTCCGGCCAAGGTCAGGCGCGTCGCGACGACTTCGCCTGCCTGCCGGAGCGCGAGCGCTACGTCGCCGGGTATGTCGACCACCTGCCCGACGGCGCCGCCATGGACATCAAGTCGCTGGCCAAGGACCTGCCCCTGTACGGCCAGATGGCGATCGGTACCGCCCTGCGCGCCCTCGCCGTGGCCGGGCATCTGCGCCGCGTGCGCTGCCGGGTCGAAGGAGGCGGCCAGTGCCGGTGGGTGACGCTCACCTACTGGTCGCGCACCGCCCATGACAACGAGTGGTGGGCGGCCAGGCTCACAGGCGGAGCCGCCGCCCCGGAGCAGGTGTCCGCACCCTCCGCCCAGCCGACCGTGCCCCAACAGCGCACCGCGCGGGCGGACATCACCGTGGCGCCCTCTCCGAACCAGCCGCAGCCGCCCCCGCCCCCGCGGCCGCCCTCGGCACCGCCCCCGGCACCGGAGGACGAGCCGGGCACAGCCACCACGCCACACCCCACCGAGGCGCCTTCCCCCGCCTATCTCGCCCTCGCCGAACTAGGCCGCCTCGAACCCCGCCTGGCACTGTCCGCCGCCGACTGCGCCACCCTGGAGCCCCTCGCCGCAGCCTGGTTCGCGCGGGGCGTCAGCGCCGACTACCTGGCCTCGGCGCTCACGGCCGGTCTCCCCGAGCGGATCGGGTCACCCGTCGGCCTGGTACGCCGCCGCCTCACCGACAAGATGCCGCCCCGACTCCCTGCGGCACCCGCACCGGCCCAGGGCCTGCCCGGCGCTCCAGTGCACAGCCTCCTGGTCGAGTGCGCCGAATGCGGTCGCCCCGGCCCGGCCGACGTCCTCCCGGACGGTCTCTGCAAGCCCTGCCGCACAACGCCCCAGCACCCGGAAGCACCCGGAGGCGCAACCCCGGACGAGGTCGAGCGCGACGTCCCGGCCCTCGTCGCCGGCCTCCGCAACCTGATGCGCACGCCCTGAACCGGTTGCGCAGTGGACTGCGGCTGCGGTGTACGGGATGCCTGTGCTCGTCGACTGAGCCTCCGCCAACTTGAAACCACAGGTCAAGGGGCTGGTGTGACCGGATTTCGGGGTGCTCGTGCTGGTCGTCGGTGGCTGTCTGCGGAGTAGATCGTTTGCCCACCAACACCCCGACGGACAGCCGATTGGAAAGGAGGGCATCATGTCGGGCATGGATCACCAGGGGCAGTTTCGTCGTGCAGCGCTTGAGCTGGGCATCCCGGACGACGAGATCAGCAGGTTCAGCCAGCACCTCCGTTTGTCGATCGGGTTGAGCGGGGGTTCCGGTGGTGTTCCGGTCGGGCAGTTCGGTGGGTTGCCCCGGCTGCCGGTGGGCATGAACTGGCCGTCCGCCGGCAACAGTCCGTTGCCGTTCATCTTTTCCGTCGATTGCGGGGCGCTGCCGAGAGTCGACGGCTTCGACCTGCCGGCAGACGGGACGCTGCTCTTTTTCCTGGACCACGAGGCGGACCATTTGGATGATACCGGGAGGTACGCGCGAGTCGTGTATGTACAGGACGGCACCGATACCGCGGTCGCGGAATCCCCCCACTCCGAGTTCACCGGCAAGCAGTACGACGTCAGCGCCACACTCCTTGCCGAGCTGCCCCCTTGGTTCGGGACGGACGAAGACGAAGACGAAGACGAGGACTGGGACGACCTGTCGCCTTTCCAGCAGCAGTTGGCCCGTGACCTGGAGCGTGACGTCCCGCACCTGGACGAACTCTGTGCTCTCGCCTACGGCCTCTGGCCTGGGGAAGGGCTCGCCAGCGCCTGCATCGGCGGGTACGCCGACGATGAGGTGATCACGAGCATTGCGGAGCAGACCCTCGCGGGGCTCGAGAAGGCCGGCGAGATCGTCATCCCGGTGGCGAAGTGGTATTCCCATGTGGAGAAGGAATCGCACCGGCTGACGAGCGAATGGATGTCGCTCGCCTGCTTCCCCGTAGCCGATGAGTACTACTACGGGAGTTTTACGATCCGCCACGACGACCTGGCCGCCGCTCGGGTGGACAAGGCGCTTCCCGTGACCAAGTTCAGCGAGTAGACCGACGAACGCGCCTCGGCCGCCCCTGTGCCCAGGCAGGTGGCCGGACGAGCAGTGATGCTGATACCGCATCGCGAACCGGGCGTGGAGGAGGACTCGCTCCCGTGGGACTACCAGCGCATCATCGCCGCCGTGCAGCAGGCAGCTGGACCGGTCATGGCCCGCGAGTCGGAGAGGTGGTGGGGTGGACGTCAGCGTGCGGTCCAAGCTGGAACCGCTACGCAGCAAGATGGTCAGACTTGTCGATCGCGGCTGGCTTCGTAAATTGCCCGACTGCCGGTTCACCACCCGTCTGTGACCAGCAGTACCGCCACTCCGAACGGCTCGGAACGGGCGTGACCGGGTTCCCCCCCGGCGGCCGTTGGGATTGCGTGACGAATACCAAAGACCGCGCCGAGGCCACCTGCCCGCTTGTCTACCAGTGCCGCCTGCCGCTGTCCACGCGCACCGTCAACCACCTCGCCGACCTGCTCAGGCGCCATCTGAAGGCGATTCGGTCCCGGTGGCGGATCCTGCCACCGGGAAAGATCTCGGTGATCGTCCTGGCCGTACTGCGGCACGACCAGCGCCTCGCAGACATGGCTGGCGGCAACGACGTGTCCGAGTCCACCGTCCGTCGCCGGCGCGACGAGCTGATCGGACTGCTCGCCGCCCAGGCGCCGCGCCTGGACCGCGCCCTGAAGAAGATCGCCAGGCAGGGCGGAGAAGCGGTCCTGATCGACGGCACCCTCATCCGCACCCAGGACCTCAGCGCCGCCCACTGGAAGATGCTGCGCGCCATGGTGCCGGCCGAGCCCGACGACATCTTCCTCGTCGGCGACACACCAGCGGATCTACGACAACAAGGTCACGCTCGGAAGCCTCGGCGTCCATATCCGGGGCCGGTCCTCCCGTCTGTCCTTGAGCTACCGCACCACGCGCGAGATTCTGCGCGACGCCATAAGGGTCCTGGACGAGGGGGAGTACGACGACCTCGACGGCGGCTCCGAAACGATCGCCGGATACCGCTCGGTCCTCCAAGGTTCGAGCCCCTCCCTGCGGGGCGCACGCAGCTGGGACGAGGAGATGGACCTCGTCGTCGCCCAACTACGGGCCTGGCACGACGTCCCCGCGAGTCGACGGCGATCTGCGTTCCGACGAACGACATGGTCACCCAGGTCGCGGACCGGCTCGTCCGGCGCGGCATCACCCCGACGGAGATCACGCAGGACGGACCGCGGAACGACCAGGGCGTTCACATCGGCACGATGTACCGGTTCAAGGGGCTGGGGTATCGCTGCCTGATCATCGCCGGAGTGGCCGAGGGCCTCGTCCCCCGTACCTCCGTGGACGCGTGGGAGCGCAGCGATCCGAGCCGCCACCGGAGTGAACTGCACCGGGGGCGCTCGTTGCTCTTCGTCGCAGCCACCCGGGCCCGTGACGCACTCGCCATCACCTGGCACGGTGAGCCGAGCCGCTTCCTTTCTCCGCTGCTTCCTGGACGGTGAGTTCCGGGCTCGGGCGTCACGGCTCCGGGGTGCAAAATGACCAAGAAGGGGGCCGAAGCGAAGAAGCTCGGGCAGGGTGGGAGATGTAAGTCATAAGCCGGTGGCCGACGGGGCCGAAGCCGGGCGGATCCTGAGTGCTCCGCCCCTCACCCCCGATGAGCGTGCGCCGACGCACGTGGTGTGCTGCACAAGGAGAAGAAGACGTGGCGACAGAGACTTTCAGCATCGACAAACGGCCCTTGCGGGATCTGCTGGGGCAGGTCGAGGCAGGGAAGATTCAGTTGCCTGAGTTCCAACGTGGCTGGGTCTGGCCCTGGCCCAACATCGCGAGTCTGCTGGCCTCGGTGTCCCTCAACTACCCGATCGGGACTGTGATGCTGCTCCAGGGCGGCGGGGACGTCCGGTTCAAGTACAGGCCGATCGAGGGGGCGGCCCCGAGCGAGCAGGTGCAACCGGAGTCGCTGATTCTCGACGGACAGCAGCGGCTCACCTCGCTGTTCCAGTCGCTTGCGATGAACAGCCCGGTGGAGACTCAGGACGAACGCAAACGCCGGGTGAGCGGCTGGTTCTACGTCGACATGGTCAAGGCGCTCGATGAGAACGAGGATCGTGAGGAGGCGATCCGATTCATCCCACCCGCACGCAAGGTGATCAACTTCCGAGGTGAGATCCTTGAGGACTATTCGACACGTGAGTTGGAGTACCAGCACCGCGTCTTCCCGTTGCGATGCCTTTTCGACAATTCATGGGGCGACGGCTTCGCCCGTTACTCGGATTTCGCACCGGACGCGATGGAGCTCTGGTATGGCTTCCGGGACAGCTTCATCAAGTCGTTCGACCTCTACCACTTCCCGGTCATCGAGCTTGGCAGGGGCACCCCCCGCCAGGCGGTCTGTCAGGTCTTCGAGAAGGTCAACACGGGCGGAGTCACCCTCACCGTCTTCGAGTTGCTGACCGCGACGTACGCTGCCGACGAGTTCGACCTGCGGCGGCACTGGCATGAGTGCCGTTCCGCCTGGGAAGCGCCCGAATACGCCATCCTGAAGGATGTCTCCAACACCGACTTCCTCCAGTCGGTCACTCTCCTCGCCACCGCCGAGCGTCGGCGCCGAGAGGAAGAAGCCGGTACGGACGAAGAGCGCCTGCCACGCATCGGGTGCAAGCGCAAGGAAATGCTCGTGCTGAGCCTGGAGGATTACCGGCGATACGCGCCCGACGTCGTCGCAGGCTTCAAGGCCGCCGCCAAATTCCTGCGCCAGCAGTTCGTCTTCGACACGCGCTTCCTTCCGTACGGCACGCAGCTCATCCCCCTGGCGGCGATTTTCGCCCTCGCCGCCAAGGACGCGGAAACCGCGGGTGCGCAGGAGAAACTGGCCCGCTGGTACTGGTGCGGAGTGTTCGGTGAGCTGTACGGCGGCACGACCGAGACTCGGTTCAACCTCGACCTCCCCGACGTCGTCGACTGGATTCGCGGGTCGACGCACGAACCTCGTACGGTCACACAGGCGCAGTTCGCGGCGAGCCGCTTGCTGACCCTGCGGACCCGGCAGAGCGCCGCATACAAGGGCATTTACGCGCTCCTGCTCAAGGCGGGCGCCGCGGACTGGCGTACGGGGGAGAAGGCGGAGGTGAGCGTCTACTTCGACGAGGCGATGGACATCCATCACATCTTCCCGCAGGCATGGTGTCA
Organism: Streptomyces sp. NPDC048565; assembly: GCF_040650935.1. Taxonomy (NCBI): domain Bacteria; kingdom Bacillati; phylum Actinomycetota; class Actinomycetes; order Kitasatosporales; family Streptomycetaceae; genus Streptomyces; species Streptomyces sp. NPDC048565. The sequence goes on along the minus strand of NZ_JBEZIH010000032.1, from coordinate 73,293 downwards.
CAAGAACGGTCATGAGCGTTCCGTCTACAACTCCATCGTCAACAAGGCTCCTTTGACGGCACGGACCAACCGGATCATCGGCGGACACGCACCGTCCGAGTATCTGCACCGGCTCGCCAAGGCAGCCGAGACCAGCCCGGAGGGCGTCGAGCGGCGCATCAGGACGCACCTTGCGGACCCCCGGCTGATGCGGGCCGACGATTTCGACGCCTTCTTCGAGGAACGGCGGAAGGTGCTTCAGGAACACATCGCCACGGCGATGGGCAAGCCGGTGGTCGACGACCACATTCCGGGGCAGCGGCCCGGGGAGGCTATCCAGGCTGTGGAAAACGAGCCGGCAGCCGGCGCTCGGGTTCCCGTGGAGCCGTGACAGGCAGGTCCGTGGCCGAACGCCGATCGTGCGTGGCCGTCCGTCAGCAGCGGTTTTTGTCACCACGGTTCGTTTGCCGGGCCGTGGTCGTCGCCGCGGACCCTGCCTGTGTTTCCCGATCCATTGGTAGACGCTTGCACAAAAAGACCCCGCACTCAGCGTTTCCGCTGGCCACGGGGTCTTTTCGGCACTTCTTGCGAAGTGCCCCCGGCAGGATTCGAACCTGCGCACCCGGCTCCGGAGGCCGATGCTCTATCCCCTGAGCTACGGGGGCGATATCGCTGCGCTTGGCGGCGACGAGTGAAACCTTACCAGCTCCGACCGGGTGTCCGGGAACAGGTATTTCCGCGTCGTCGCGCCCGCCGCGAGGCCGGCGCCCGCCACTCCTCCGGGGGCGGAAGTGGGCAAAACCCGGACGCAGCTCCTCCGCTCGACCTACCCTCGAAGAGTGTCAGGGGCGTACGGCCGCGTGCTTGTTGTGGACGACAACAAGGTCATCCGGCAGCTGATCAGGGTCAATCTCGAGCTGGAGGGCTTCGAGGTCGTGACCGCGGCCGACGGCGTCGAGTGCCTGGACCTGGTCCACGAGGTCTGCCCGGATGTGATCACCCTCGATGTGGTGATGCCCAGGCTCGACGGGATACAGACCGCCGCCCGGCTGCGCGCCGATCCGAGGACCGAGCGCCTGCCCGTCGCCGTCATCAGCGCGTGCACGCCGTACGAGGTGGACTCGGGCGTGGCCGCGGGGGTCGACGCGTTCCTGGCGAAGCCCTTCGAGCCGAGGGAGCTGGTGCGCATGGTGCGTCGGCTCGCCCAGCGGGAGGCTCCCGTCCCGCTCGACGGCAGGCGCGGCGCTGGTACGGCCGGGAGTGCGGCCGGCTGAGGGTGCGGGAGCGGTCGGCCGGGGGTGCCGGCGTGCGGGCGTGGCGGCCGGGGGTGCCGGCGTGCGGGCGTGGTCGGCCCGGGCGCTGCCCGTATGGCGAAACCGGTTGGCGAAGTGCCCCCCTTCCTCCCATACGCTTGTGACGTGACCCCCGCCGATCTCTCCAGGACCGTGCTGCACGCTGTGCGCCGCGCGGTCGACGAGGACGCCTTGCGCGCGCCGGTGCCCGCGCGCGTGCGGGTGGAGCGGACCCGGCCCGGCGGCAGCGGCGACTACGCCTGCGCGGTCGCCCTCCAGCTCGCAGGTCCCGCCGCGCTCCCGGCGCACGAGGTCGCCGCGCTCCTGCGGGACCGGGTCGTCGGGGTGCCGGGGATCGGGCGGGTCGAGATCACCGGGCCCGGGTTTCTGAACTTCACGCTCGACGCCGCGACCGGCGCCGACGCCCGCGCAGCCCGCGTCCGCGAGGTCCGCGCGCTGGGGATGCGGTACGGGCGGGTGGCCACCGGGGCCGGGCGCCTCCACCGTCTCCACCACCCCCGCGAGGTCAGGGCCGCCGTCGTGGCCCAGGGCGTGGCGCGCCTCCTGCGTACCCAGGGCGGTCAGGTGCTGGTCGGCTGCACCGAGGAGCCCGACCCCCGCTGGGAGGAGCTCCGGGTGCGGGTCGGCCCGCGGCACGGAGGCGAGGAGAGCGACGGGATCCGGGCGGTCCCCGCCGGCGCGACCGCCGGGTCGCTGCTGGACCGCCTCGGGCGCGACGCCGCGCTCTGGGGTCTGCAGCGGCCCGCCGCCCACGACCGCGCACCCCTGGGCGACGACCTCCTCGTGCAGGGGGAGGCCAACGCGCTGTTCCAGGTCCGCTACGCCTACGCCCGCACCCGCGCGCTCACCCGCGAGGCTGAGCGGCTCGGCTTCACCGCCGCGTACGACGAGGGCGCCGACGTCGACGCGCCCGCCCTGCACGCCGCGCTCGCCGACCACCCCGGGGTGCTCGCCGCCGCAGCACGCCACCACGCCCCCGACCGCGTCGCCCGGTTCCTCGAAACCGCGGCGGACGCCTTCCTCGACTTCCAGGCCACGACCCCGCCGCTCCCCGTCGGCGACGAGAAACCCTCGGCCGCCCACCGCTCACGGCTGGCCCTTGCCGAAGCCGCCGGGACGGTGCTGGCCGGCGGCCTGTTCGTGCTCGGCATCAGCGCGCCCCCACACCTCTGACGAGAGACTTGAGAGAGCAGAGCAGAACGATGAGCCGATCCGCACACCCCGCCGGGCCCCGCCACGCCGACGTCCTCCCCGAGGGTCACTACTCCGCCCCGGCCACCGACCTCAACGATCTTGACCCCAAGGTCTGGTCCCGTACCGTCGCCCGCGACGCGGACGGTGCGCTCACCGTCGGGGGGATCGAAGTCGCCCGGCTGGCCGAGGAGTTCGGTACCCCGGCGTACTTCCTCGACGAGTCCGACTTCCGGGCGCGCTGCCGCGCCTGGTCGGACGCCTTCGGGGCGGACGCCGACGTCTTCTACGCGGGCAAGGCCTTCCTGTCGCGCGCCGTGGTGCGCTGGCTCAGGGAGGAGGGGCTCAACCTCGACGTGTGCTCGGGCGGCGAGCTGGCCACCGCGCTGGACGCGGGGATGCCCACCGAGAACATCGCCTTCCACGGCAACAACAAGACCGTCGCCGAGATCGAGCGGGCCGTCGACGCGGGCGTCGGGCGGATCGTGCTCGACTCCTTCCAGGAGATCGTCCGCGTCTCGCACATCGCCCAGCGGCGCGGCGTACGCCAGCGCGTGCAGATCCGTGTCACGGTCGGCGTCGAGGCCCACACCCACGAGTTCATCGCCACCGCCCACGAGGACCAGAAGTTCGGTATCGCGCTGGCGGACGGCCAGGCCGCGGAGGCGGTCCGCAGGGCGCTCACCCTGGACGGGATCGAGCTCATCGGCATCCACTCGCACATCGGCTCGCAGATCTTCGACATGGCCGGTTTCGAGGTCTCGGCGCGGCGTGTCGTGCAGCTGCTGGCCGAGATCCGCGACGAGCACGGCGTGGAGCTCCCCGAGATCGACCTCGGCGGCGGCCTCGGGATCGCGTACACCTCCGAGGACGACCCCAGCGAGCCCCACGAGATCGCCAAGGCGCTCAGCGACATCGTGACCCGCGAGTGCGAGTCGGCCGGTCTGCGCACCCCCCGCATCTCCGTCGAGCCGGGCCGGGCCATCGTCGGGCCCACCGCGTTCACGCTGTACGAGGTCGGCACCATCAAGCCCCTGGAGGGCCTGCGGACGTACGTGAGCGTCGACGGCGGGATGTCGGACAACATCCGCACCGCCCTGTACGACGCCGAGTACAGCGTCGCGCTCGTCTCGCGCACCTCCGAGGCCGAGCCCATGCTCGTACGCGTCGTCGGCAAGCACTGCGAGAGCGGTGACATCGTGGTCAAGGACGCGTTCCTGCCGTCCGACCTGGCCCCCGGCGACCTGATCGCGGTGCCCGCCACCGGCGCGTACTGCCGCTCCATGGCGAGCAACTACAACCACGCCCTGCGCCCGCCCGTCGTCGCCGTGCGCGACGGACAGGCGCGGGTCATCGTCCGGCGTGAGACGGAGGACGATCTCCTGCGGCTCGATGTCGGCTGATGAAATTCACATCTCAAAATCCGGACGGGTGGCAGGAAACCCTCGTCCGGTGAGTGAGACTGGTCCACACATCAGAAGTATGAGAAACGAGGTCGGATGATGCGTACGCGTCCGCTGAAGGTGGCGCTGCTGGGCTGTGGTGTGGTCGGCTCAGAGGTGGCGCGCATCATGACGACGCACGCCGACGACCTCGCCGCGCGCATCGGTGCGCCGGTCGAGCTCGCCGGTGTCGCCGTCCGCCGTCCCTCCAAGGTGCGGGAGGGCATCGACCCCGCGCTGATCACCACCGATGCGACCGCCCTGGTCAAACGGGGCGACATCGACGTCGTCATCGAGGTCATCGGAGGCATCGAGCCCGCCCGGGCGCTCATCACGACGGCCTTCGAGCACGGCGCGGGCGTCGTCTCGGCCAACAAGGCGCTGCTCGCCGAGGACGGCTCCGCGCTCCACGCGGCCGCCGAGAAGAACGGCAGGGACCTCTACTACGAGGCGGCCGTGGCCGGCGCCATCCCGCTCGTACGGCCGCTGCGCGAGTCCCTCGCGGGGGACAAGGTCAACCGGGTACTCGGCATCGTCAACGGCACGACCAACTTCATCCTCGACCGGATGGACACGAGCGGAGCCGGATACTCCGAGGCGCTCGACGAGGCCACCGCCCTCGGGTACGCCGAGGCCGACCCGACCGCCGACGTCGAGGGCTTCGACGCCGCCGCGAAGGCAGCCATCCTCGCCGGGATCGCCTTCCACACCCGGGTGAAGATCGGCGAGGTGCACCGCGAGGGGATCACCGAGGTCACCGCCGCCGACATCGCCTCCGCCCGGCGCATGGGCTGCACGGTCAAGCTCCTCGCGATCTGCGAGCGCGCCGCCGACGGCAATTCCGTCACCGCCCGCGTGCACCCCGCGATGATCCCGCTCAGCCACCCGCTCGCCTCCGTCCGCGAGGCGTACAACGCGGTCTTCGTCGAGTCCGAGGCGGCCGGGCAGCTGATGTTCTACGGCCCCGGCGCCGGCGGCGCACCGACCGCGTCCGCGGTCCTGGGTGACCTGGTCGCCGTGTGCCGCAACATCATCGGAGGCACCACAGGCCCCGGTGAGTCCGCCTACACGCGTCTGCCGGTCAGCCCCATGGGTGATGTCGTCACGCGCTACCACATCAGTCTCGACGTGGCCGACAAGCCTGGCGTACTCGCCCAGGTCGCGACGGTCTTCGCCGAACAGGACGTATCCATCGATACGGTCCGCCAGCAAGGCCGACAGGACGGCAGCGGCGAGGCTTCGCTCGTCGTCGTCACCCACCGCGCGTCCGACGCCGCCCTCTCCGGGACCGTCGAGGCGCTGCGCAAGCTGGACACCGTGCGCGGTGTCGCCAGCATCATGCGTGTTGAAGGGGAGTAAGGACCCATGACCAGCAAGGGCACCCACCAGTGGCGCGGCATCATCGAGGAGTACCGGGACCGCCTTCCGGTCACGGCCACGACGCCGGCCGTCACGCTCCGTGAGGGCGGCACGCCGCTCGTTCCGGCGCAGGTCCTCTCCGAGCGCACGGGCTGCGAGGTGCACCTCAAGGTCGAGGGCGCCAACCCCACCGGGTCGTTCAAGGACCGTGGCATGACCATGGCGATCACCCGGGCCAAGGAGGAGGGCGCGCAGGCCGTCATCTGCGCCTCCACGGGCAACACCTCCGCCTCCGCCGCCGCGTACGCCGTGCGCGCCGGCATGGTCTGCGCCGTCCTCGTGCCGCAGGGCAAGATCGCGCTCGGCAAGATGGGGCAGGCGCTCGTCCACGGCGCGAAGATCCTCCAGGTCGACGGCAACTTCGACGACTGCCTGACCCTGGCCCGCAGCCTGTCGGACAACTACCCGGTGGCGCTGGTCAATTCGGTCAACCCGGTCCGGATCGAGGGTCAGAAGACGGCCGCGTTCGAGATCGTCGACGCGCTCGGCGACGCCCCCGACATCCATGTCCTGCCGGTGGGCAACGCGGGCAACATCACGGCCTACTGGAAGGGCTACAAGGAGTACGCCGTCGACGGCGTCTCCACGCACACCCCGCGCATGTGGGGCTTCCAGGCGTCCGGTTCCGCGCCGATCGTGCGCGGCGAGATCGTCAAGGACCCGGCGACGATCGCCACCGCGATCCGGATCGGCAACCCGGCGTCCTGGCGGTTCGCCCTGGACGCGCGGGACGAGTCGGGCGGTTTCATCGATGATGTGACAGACCGTCAGATCCTGTCCGCCTACCGCCTGCTGGCCTCCCAGGAGGGCGTTTTCGTCGAGCCGGCGTCGGCGGCGTCGGTGGCCGGTCTGCTCAAGGCGGTGGACGACGGCAAGGTCGACCCCGGCCAGAAGATCGTCTGCACCGTCACGGGCAACGGCCTCAAGGACCCCGACTGGGCCGTGGCGGGCGCCCCCCAGCCGGTCACCGTCCCGGTCGACGCGGCAGCGGCGGCCGAGAAGCTGGGCCTCGCGTAGGGCCTTCCCGCCCCTGCTCAACCGCCCTTTCGGGGCAGAGAGCGCATGGGAGGTGTGCGACACGCATCGTGCGCCTCCTGTGCGCCCTATGTCGCCACAGAACCTTCCTTCGATAAGCTGTACCCGACCCGCCCCGCCGCGTCCGCCGCGGGGCAGCAGCCGTCGTGACTGCCGGGCCCCCCGTCCCCCACGCAACGGCACCCCACGCACATCGAAGTACCCTGCACAACATCCCCGCCGCCGTACAGGAAGAGTCGTCCAACCGATGGCCGGTCCCGCGTTCCGAGCCGCCGCCGTCCGGGTGCGCGTCCCCGCAACCAGCGCCAATCTGGGCCCGGGATTCGACGCCCTCGGGCTCTCGCTGGGGCTCTACGACGACGTCGTCGTCCGGGTCGCCGATTCCGGGCTGCACATCGACATCGCGGGTGAGGGCGCCGAGACGCTGCCCCGCGACGAGAACCACCTGCTCGTACGCTCGTTGCGCACGGCCTTCGATCTGCTCGGCGGACAGCCCCGCGGCCTGGAGATCGTGTGCGCCAACCGCATTCCGCACGGCCGCGGCCTCGGTTCGTCGTCCGCCGCGATCTGCGCCGGGATCGTCGCCGCACGCGCCGTGACGACGGGCGGCGAGGCCCGTCTCGACGACGCCGCGCTCCTGGAGTTGGCGACCGAGATCGAGGGCCACCCCGACAACGTCGCGGCCTGTCTGCTCGGCGGATTCACCCTCGCCTGGATGGACGGCGGAGCCGCCAGAGCCATCCGGATGGACCCCGCCGCGTCCGTCGTGCCGGTGGTCTTCGTCCCGGCCACCCCGGTGCTCACCGAAACCGCCCGTGGCCTGCTGCCGCGCACCGTCCCCCATGTGGACGCCGCGGCCAACGCCGGCCGCGCCGCACTGCTCGTCGAGGCCCTGGCCCGGCGCCCCGACCTGCTGCTCGATGCCACGGAGGACCGGATCCACCAGGAATACCGGGGTCCCGCGATGCCGCAGAGCGTGGAGCTGGTCAACCGGCTGCGCGCCGACGGCGTCCCTGCTGTCATCTCCGGTGCGGGGCCGACCGTGCTCGCGCTGACGGAGGAAGGCTCGGCGGACAAGGTCGCCGGGCTGGCGGGTGAGGGCTGGGCCGCGAACCGGCTCACTCTCGACGCCACGGGTGCGAGTGTCCTGCCGCTGGCCGCGTAGTCCCACGTGATTGCCGGTGCATGAGAGGGGGAATGTTTGTTGGAGCCGGTAGTGTTAACCTCAAGTCAGCAATGGACGTCTTCGTGGCGCGTTGCTTCGTGTCCCCATCCGGGACCACCACTCTTCCGTGAGCCTCCCCGACTGCCTGAGCAGCCTGCCTGAGCTTTCGAGCACGCTCCGGAACCGGCACGACACCCTCTTGCTCGTCCAGGAGTGGGCCGAGCAGGGGGATCTCGCGCCGGAACCCCGCACATTCGTCTCTCCGCCGTACCCGGCGGACCACCGCCCCGGCAAGGTCCGCGATCGACACGATCAACAGACCGCAGTCGGACAGCACAACCGGTCGCCGAGCCAGAAGGCCGACGTCCGCTCCAGGGAAGGACCCTTCGTGAGCGACACCACCGATCTGATGGGCGCCACTGCCGACAAGAGCGTCGACAGCCCCGCGCCCGCCGAAGGTGCTGCCTCTGGCACCACCTCACGGCGCCGCCGCTCCGGCACCGGCCTCGAGGGCATGGTCCTGGCCGAGCTGCAGCAGGTCGCGTCCGGCCTCGGCATCAGGGGGACTGCGCGGATGCGCAAGAGCCAGCTGATCGAGGTCATCAAGGAGGCGCAGGCCGGAGGTTCCTCCGCGCCCGCCCCCAAGGCCGCCGCATCCGCCGGTACGGATGCCGGGAGCAAGCCGAAGCGCCGTGCCACGTCCAAGACGCGCACCGGTGACGAGAGCGCTGCCGCCCCGGCCGCCGACAAGGCCGCCGATCAGCAGCAGATCGACATCCCCGGTCAGCCGGCCAGTGACGAGCAGCCGGCGGGCGAGCGCCGCCGTCGCAGGGCCACCGCGCAGGCGGGCAGCCCCGACACCAAGGCGGAGCAGCCCAAGTCCGAGTCCAGGAGCGAGCCCAAGGGCGAGTCCAAGGCGGAGGCCGAGCCGAAGGCGAAGTCCGAGGGCCGTAACGAAGGCCGTCAGGACCGCGGCGACGAGCGCGACGGTGCGAAGGGCGAGGCCAAGGCCGAGTCCGCCGTCGACACTGCCGAGGGCCGTCGCGGCGACCGCCAGGACGGCCGGCGTGACCGTGGCGACCGCCAGGACCGCAGGGACCGCCAGCGCGACCGGCGCGGCGGCAAGGGCGACGACCAGGGCCAGCAGGGCGGCGGACGCCGTCAGGGCCAGCAGGGCGGCGGCCAGAACCAGGGTCAGCAGGGCGGTGGCGGCGGCCAGCAGCAGGACGACGGTTACGACGACGAGGGCGGCCGTCGCGGCCGTCGCGGCCGTTACCGCGACCGCCGTGGCCGTCGTGGCCGCGACGACTTCGCGACCGACGTCCAGGTGGCCGACGACGACGTCCTGATCCCCGTCGCGGGCATCCTCGACATCCTCGACAACTACGCGTTCATCCGGACCTCCGGCTACCTGCCGGGACCGAACGACGTGTACGTCTCGCTCGCCCAGGTCCGCAAGAACGGCCTGCGCAAGGGCGACCACGTCACCGGTGCGGTGCGCCAGCCCAAGGACGGCGAGCGCCGCGAGAAGTTCAACGCGCTGGTCCGTCTCGACTCCGTCAACGGCATGGCGCCCGAGACCGGCCGCGGCCGTCCCGAGTTCCAGAAGCTGACCCCGCTCTACCCGCAGGACCGGCTCCGTCTGGAGACCGACTCCAACGTCCTGACCACCCGGATCGTCGACCTGGTCGCACCGATCGGCAAGGGCCAGCGAGGCCTGATCGTGGCCCCGCCGAAGACCGGTAAGACCATGATCCTGCAGGCCATCGCCAACGCGATCACGGTCAACAGCCCCGAGTGCCACCTGATGGTCGTCCTGGTCGACGAGCGTCCGGAAGAGGTCACCGACATGCAGCGGTCGGTGAAGGGCGAGGTCATCTCCTCGACCTTCGACCGGCCCGCCGAGGACCACACCACGGTCGCCGAGCTCGCCATCGAGCGCGCGAAGCGCCTCGTGGAGCTGGGTCACGACGTGGTGGTCCTGCTGGACTCGATCACCCGCCTGGGCCGCGCCTACAACCTGGCGGCACCCGCCTCCGGCCGCATCCTGTCCGGTGGTGTCGACTCGACCGCGCTGTACCCGCCGAAGCGCTTCTTCGGCGCGGCGCGCAACATCGAGGACGGCGGCTCGCTGACCATCCTGGCCACCGCGCTCGTCGAGACCGGCTCGCGCATGGACGAGGTGATCTTCGAGGAGTTCAAGGGCACCGGCAACATGGAGCTCAAGCTCGACCGGAAGCTCTCGGACAAGCGCATCTTCCCGGCGGTGGACGTCGACGCGTCCAGCACCCGTAAGGAAGAGATCCTGCTCGGCACCGACGAGTTGGCCGTGGTCTGGAAGCTGCGCCGGGTGCTCCACGCGCTCGACCAGCAGCAGGCGATCGAGCTGTTGCTGGACCGGATGAAGAAGACCCAGTCCAACGCGGAGTTCCTGCTCCAGATCCAGAAGACGACGCCGGGCAACGGCAACGGCAACGACTGACCGGTCGTCCTGGTCAGAGGATCCGCCCCGTCACGCGCGTGACGGGGCGGATCTCTGCGTACGGCTCCCGTAAGGAGCGCGGCGGGCAGGGGAGACCTTTGCCACAGGGGCGGTGCCGGGAACGGGCCGGTGCGGCTCCCGCACGAGCGGCCGAATCGCCTGGTGAGCACCGGATTCCCGGCCCGTTCGCACGCCCCTCGTGAGGCCCCCGGCACCGGCCGGGGGCTCAGGTCGCTGTGCAACGCTTCTCGCTGCTCCGGTCGTCCTACCGAGTGACGCCGGACCGCGCCCGTGCACCACGGCAGGGGGTGACAGCGAGAGCGAGCAGCGAAAGAGGGAGCCGTATGAGCGAGCAGAGCAGGGGCACAGGCCGAATACGGGGCTCCGGCAGCCGCCGGAGGAAACCGTCCCGCGGCCGCCGGGTGAAGAAGATCGCCCTGTGCTGCGCCGCCGCCCTGGTGGTCGTCGGGGGATCCGGGCTCGGTTACGCCTACTTCACGCTCAACGGGAACCTGAAGGGCGTGGACATCGACGCCGCCCTGGGCACCGGCCGCCCCGACAACGTGGACAACGGGTCGCAGGACATCCTGGTGCTGGGATCGGACTCCCGCTCCGGCGCCAACTCCGAGTACGGCGCCGACGAGGGCTCGGCGCGCGCGGACACCGCGATGGTCGTCCACATCGACGAGGGCCACAAGGCGGCCAGCGTGGTCTCGATCCCGCGGGACACCCTCGTCGACCGTCCCGCCTGCGCGAGCGACACCGGCGGCGAACAGGCCGGCGCCGAGCAGGAGGCGATGTTCAATTCGGCGTACGCCGTCGGCGGGCCCGCCTGCGCGGTGAAGACCGTCGAGGCCATGTCCGGGATCCGCATGGACCACTACGTCGAGGTCGACTTCACCGGCTTCAAGAAGCTCATCGACGAACTCGGCGGTGTCGAGCTCACCACGTCGCAGGCGATCGACGACCCCGACAGCCACCTCACGCTGAAGCCCGGCGCCCACACCCTCACCGGTGAGCAGTCGCTCGGCCTGGTCCGCACGCGCCACAGCGTCGGCGACGGCAGCGACCTCGGCCGTATCCAGCTCCAGCAGGCGTTCGTCAAGGCGCTGATGGACCGGACGACAAGCGTCGGGGTGTTCTCGAACCCGAAGACCCTCTTCGGCCTCGCCGACACCGCGACCAAGGCCGTCACCACCGACTCCGAGCTGGCCTCCGTCAAGAAGCTCACCGGCTTCGCGAACGGGCTCAAGGGCCTCGGCTCGAAGAACGTCGACATGGTGACCCTGCCCGTGGAGTACGACCCCGACGACCCGAACCGGGTGCTGCCCCAGGAGAAGGGTGACCAGCAGGTGTGGACGGCGCTCAAGCACGACAAGGCCATCCCGGCGTCCGCCACCGCGAAGTCGGCCGGCGACAAGGGCGGGGCGGGCAAGGTCGTGCAGTGACCGGGGCGGGCAGGACCGTGCGGTAACGGCACATTCCGTGACGCCCCGGTCGCGGACCGTTCCCCCGTACGCACGGGAATACACCCGGCCGGGTTCTCGTTTTGGGAGATACGGCCGGTCCTGGCAGACTGGTACGTCGGCCCCGGTTCACGGACGCGCAATCCGCGCGAACGACCCGGAGCCCTCCCGAATCTAGGAGACACCTTGAAGCGCGACATTCACCCCGAGTACTTCGACACCCAGGTCAGCTGCACCTGCGGTGCCTCGTTCACCACTCGGACCACCCTGGAAGGCGGCGCCATCCGCGCCGACGTCTGCTCCGAGTGCCACCCGTTCTACACGGGCAAGCAGAAGATCCTCGACACCGGCGGCCGTGTGGCGCGCTTCGAGGCCCGCTTCGGCAAGGCTGCCGGCTCCGCCAGCAAGTAGCGAGCCACTGCGCCGGTTCCCGACGCCCTCCAACGGGGCGCCGGGACCGGCGTTTTTTCCGGCTGTGCGGCCCGGACGCCCCTTCGGGGCGCGGCACCGGCGGCACACCGTCCAGCAGGCCCGCAGACGTATGACGCAGAAACCAGGAGCCCGAAGATGTTCGAGGCGGTCGAGGAACTGATCGGCGAGCACGCCGATCTCGAGAACAAGCTCGCCGACCCGTCGGTCCACGCCGACCAGGCCAACGCGCGCAAGCTCAACAAGCGCTACGCGGAGCTGACCCCGATCATCTCCACCTACAGGTCCTGGAAGCAGACCGGCGACGACATCGAGACCGCCCGCGAATTCGCCGCCGACGACCCGGACTTCGCCGCCGAGGTCAAGGTCCTGGAGAAGCAGCGCGAGGACATCACCGAGAAGCTCCGCCTCCTCCTCGTCCCGCGCGACCCCAGCGACGACAAGGACGTGCTCCTGGAGATCAAGGCGGGCGCGGGCGGCGACGAGTCCGCCCTCTTCGCCGGCGATCTGCTGCGGATGTATCTGCGCTACGCCGAGCGCGTCGGCTGGAAGACCGAGATCATCGACTCCACCGAGTCCGAGCTGGGCGGCTACAAGGACGTCCAGGTCGCCGTGAAGACCAAGGGCGGCAACGGCGCCACCGAGCCAGGACAGGGCGTCTGGGCCCGGATGAAGTACGAGGGCGGGGTGCACCGGGTGCAGCGTGTGCCCTCCACCGAGTCCCAGGGCCGTATCCACACCTCGGCCGCCGGTGTGCTCGTCACGCCCGAGGCGGAGGAGGTCGACGTCGAGATCCACGCCAACGACCTCCGTATCGACGTCTACCGCTCCTCGGGCCCCGGCGGCCAGTCCGTCAACACCACGGACTCCGCCGTGCGGATCACCCACCTACCGACCGGTGTCGTCGCCTCCTGCCAGAACGAGAAGAGCCAGCTCCAGAACAAGGAGCAGGCCATGCGTATCCTGCGGTCCCGGCTGCTGGCCGCAGCCCAGGAGGCGGCCGAGCAGGAAGCCTCCGACGTACGCCGCAGCCAGGTGCGCACCGTGGACCGTTCCGAGAAGATCCGGACGTACAACTTCCCGGAAAACCGGATCTCGGACCACCGGGTCGGCTTCAAGGCGTACAACTTGGACCAGGTGCTCGACGGCGACCTCGACTCCGTCATCCAGGCCTGCGTGGACGCGGACTCCGCCGCCAAGCTCGCCGCCGCATAGGCCGTCAGGCCACACAGCCCCGCCCCGCTCGTGAACCCGTACGGAGAACCGCGATGAACCTGCTGCTCGCCGAGGTGGCCCAGGCCACCCAGCGGCTGGCCGACGCCGGTGTCCCCTCACCGCGATTCGACGCCGAGGAACTCGCCGCGTTCGTGCACGGCGTCAAGCGGGGCGAGCTGCACCATGTGCCGGACGCCGACTTCGACGCCCGCTACTGGGAGACGATCGCCCGGCGCGAGGCCCGTGAGCCGCTCCAGCACATCACCGGACGCACCTTCTTCCGCTATCTGGAACTCCAGGTCGGTCCCGGTGTGTTCGTCCCGCGCCCGGAGACCGAGTCGGTCGTCGGCTGGGCGATAGACGCGGTCCGCGCGATGGACGTCGTCGAACCGCTGATCGTCGACCTGTGCACCGGATCGGGCGCCATCGCGCTCGCCATGGCGCAGGAGGTGCCGCGCTCGCGCGTGCACGCCGTCGAGCTGTCCGAGGACGCCCTGAGGTGGACGCGGAAGAACGCCGAGGGGTCCAGGGTCACCGTCCACCGCGGCGACGCGCTGAGCGCCCTTCCGGAGCTCGACGGACAGGTCGACCTCGTCATCTCCAACCCGCCCTACATCCCGCTCACCGAGTGGGAGTACGTGGCGCCCGAGGCCCGCGACCACGACCCGCAGATGGCCCTGTTCTCCGGCGAGGACGGCCTCGACACCATCCGCGGCATCGAACGCACCGCGCACCGGCTGCTCCGCCCCGGCGGGCTCGTCGTCATCGAGCACGCCGACACTCAGGGCGGCCAGGTGCCCTGGATCTTCACCGAGGAACGGGGCTGGGCCGACGCGGCCGACCACCCCGACCTGAACAAGCGCCCCCGGTTCGCCACGGCCCGTAAGGCCATGCCGTGACCGACGGTGCGCCGCGACCGCACGACCCCTACCCGCCCCACCCGTACATGTCCCAGGAGGCCGGCTGATGGCACGGCGATACGACTGCAACGACGCGACCGACCGTACGACCGGCCTGCGTGAAGCCGCGTCCGCCGTCCGCCGCGGCGAACTGGTCGTGCTGCCCACCGACACCGTGTACGGGATCGGTGCGGACGCCTTCAGCTCGGAGGGCATCGCCGATCTGCTCGACGCCAAGGGCCGTGGCCGCAACATGCCGACCCCGGTCCTGATCGGCTCCCCGAACACCCTGCACGGCCTGGTCACGGACTTCTCCGAGCAGGCCTGGGAGCTCGTCGACGCGTTCTGGCCCGGCGCCCTCACCCTCGTCGCCAAGCACCAGCCGTCCCTCCAGTGGGACCTCGGTGACACCCGTGGCACCGTCGCCGTCCGGATGCCCCTGCACCCGGTCGCCATCGAGCTCCTCACGGAGGTCGGCCCGATGGGCGTCTCCAGTGCCAACCTCACCGGACACCCCTCGCCCGAGGACTGCGACTCCGCCCAGGAGATGCTCGGCGACAGTGTCTCCGTCTACCTCGACGGCGGCCCGACCCCCGGGATCGTCCCGTCGTCGATCGTGGACGTCACCGGCAAGACCCCCGTACTGCTGCGGACGGGCGCACTCTCGGTCGAGGAACTCCGCAAGGTGGTACCCGACCTCGAGGTGGCCAATTGACCGCCCCTGAGGGGCGTGGCATAGCGGGGCAGTACGACACTTTCCGCATCCTCCACGTCAGCACCGGCAATGTCTGCCGCTCGCCCATCACCGAGCGGCTGACCCGCCACGCCCTCGTGGACCGCCTCGGGGATCCGCTCAGCGGCGGACTCATCGTGGAGAGCGCGGGCACCTGGGGACACGAGGGCGCACCCATGGAGGCCAACGCCGAGGTCGTCCTCGCCGACTTCGGCGCCGACGCCACCGGCTTCGTCGGCCGTGAGCTGCTCGACGAGCACGTGATCCGTGCCGATCTGGTGCTCACCGCCACCCGCGACCACCGTGCCCAGGTGATCTCCATGGGCCACTCGGCGGGTCTGCGGACCTTCACGCTCAAGGAGTTCACCCGGCTGGTGCGGGCCATAGACCCCGCGACGCTGCCCGACGCCCGCGAGGAGGGCGTCGTCGAGCGGGCCCGCGCGCTGGTGCGCGCCGCGGCGGCCCTGCGGGGCTGGCTGCTGGCCCCCACCGTGGACGCGGACGAGGTCTACGACCCGTACGGCGCCCCGATCACGTTCTTCCGCTCCATCGGCGACGAGATCAGCCAGGCGCTCGATCCCGTCATGACGGCCCTGACCGGAGTACGCGCCCCGCACTGAGGCACGAGCCACCGAGCCATCGAGCCACCGAGGTGCGCCGACCGGCGTAGGAGGGCGCCCGGCAGCGGGCAGGCGGCCCGGGGCGGGCCTACATTGGATCCGACGCCACGCACCCCTCCTCCAGGCCCGGAGCCCCCGATGCCGGTCACCACTCCAGCCGCACGCACGGCCGCGCCACCGTCGTCCACGTCGCCCCTCATGCCGTCCTCCACGCCGGACACAGCCATCCCGCAGGATTTCGGCGCCCTGCTGCGCCAGGACCCGGAGATCGGCGACATCCTGCTGGCCGAGGCCGGACGGCAGTCGAGCACCCTCCAGCTCATCGCCGCCGAGAACTTCACCTCGCCCGCCGTCCTCGCCGCCCTGGGCTCCCCGCTCGCCAACAAGTACGCCGAGGGCTACCCCGGCGCGCGTCACCACGGCGGCTGCGAGCAGGCCGACGCGGCGGAACGCGTCGCGGTCGAGCGGGCCAAGGCGCTCTTCGGCGCCGAGCACGCCAACGTCCAGCCGCACTCCGGCTCCTCCGCCGTCCTCGCCGCGTACGCCGCGCTGCTGCGCCCGGGCGACACGGTGCTGGCCATGGGACTCCCGTACGGCGGGCATCTCACCCACGGCGCCCCAGGCAACTTCTCCGGGCGCTGGTTCGAGTTCGCCGGCTACGGCGTCGACCCCGACAGCGGGCTCATCGACTACGCGCAGGTGCGCGCCCTGGCCAGGGCCCGGCGCCCCAAGGCGATCGTCTGCGGCTCGATCTCCTACCCACGCCACCCCGACTACGAGCGCTTCCGGGACATCGCCGACGACGTCGGCGCCTATCTGATCGCGGACGCCGCACACCCGATGGGGCTGATCGCCGGGGGAGCGGCGCCCAGCCCGGTGCCGTACGCGGACGTGGTGTGCGCGACGACGCACAAGGTGCTGCGGGGGCCGCGCGGCGGCATGGTCCTGTGCGGCTCCGAGCTGGCCGAGCGGATCGACCGCGCGGTGTTCCCCTTCACCCAGGGCGGAGCCCAGATGCACACGGTCGCGGCGAAGGCCGTCGCGTTCGGCGAGGCGGCGACCCCGGGGTACGCGGTCTACGCCCACCGGGTCGTCGCACATGCCCGCGTCCTGGCGTCGGCCCTGGAGTCCGAGGGCTTCGACATCACCACGGACGGTACGGACACCCATATCGTCGTCGCCGATCCCGCCCCGCTGGGCGTCGACGGCCGTACCGCACGCGAGCGGCTGATGGCCGCGGGGATGGTCCTGGACACCTGTGCCCTGCCGTACGGGGACGCACGAGGGATCCGGCTGGGCACGGCCGCGGTCACCACCCAGGGCATGGACGAGGACGACATGGCGCGGATCGCCGAGCTGTTCGGCGCGGCCGTGCGCGAGGAGGACGACCCCGCCCCGCTGCTGGCCGAGGTGCGCGGACTCGCGGAGAGGCATCCGCCGTATCCGGGGTATTCGCCGTATCAGGGCTGGAAGGAGACGATGGAACCATCACCCGTGGCTCGGTGTCCTTGCTCATGAGACTAGGGTGTGGGGCTGAGATGGTCGGCGAATTCTGTGGGGCAGCCCGTGCGTGATTACCTGCTGACGCTCTGTGTCACGGCAGCGGTTACCTATCTGCTGACCGGACCGGTGCGGAAGTTCGCCATCGCGATCGGGGCGATGCCCGCGATCCGTGCGCGTGACGTACACCGGGAACCGACACCGCGGCTCGGTGGCATCGCCATGTTCGGCGGGCTGTGCGCGGGGCTGATCGTCGCGGACCACCTGTTCAATCTGAACGGTGTCTTCGAGCTCTCCAACGAGCCCAGAGCACTGCTCTCCGGCGCCGCGCTGATCTGGCTGATCGGCGTCCTGGACGACAAGTTCGAGATCGACGCGCTGATCAAGCTCGGCGGACAGATGATCGCCGCCGCGGTCATGGTCATCCAGGGTCTGACGATCCTGTGGCTGCCCATCCCCGGCGTCGGCACGGTCGCACTCACCCAGTGGCAGGGCACGCTGCTCACGGTCGCGCTGGTCGTGATCACCATCAACGCGGTCAACTTCGTCGACGGCCTCGACGGCCTCGCCTCCGGCATGGTGTGCATCGCCGCGGCGGCGTTCTTCTTGTACACCTACCGCCTCTGGTACGGGTACGGCATCGAGGCCGCCGCCCCCGCGACGCTCTTCGCCGCGATCCTGATGGGCATGTGCCTCGGCTTCCTGCCGCACAACATGCACCCCGCCCGGATCTTCATGGGGGACTCCGGATCGATGCTGATCGGGCTGGTGCTGGCGGCCGGCGCCATCTCCGTCACCGGCCAGGTCGACCCGGACGCGATGAAGCTCTTCGAGGGCAGCGAGCGGCAGGCGACCCACGCGATGCTGCCGGTCTTCATCCCGCTGCTGCTGCCGCTGACGATCATCGCCATTCCGGCCGCTGACCTGGTCCTCGCGATCGTCCGGCGCACCTGGAACGGGAAGTCGCCGTTCGCCGCCGACCGCGGCCATCTGCACCACCGGCTGCTGGAGATCGGGCACTCGCACAGCAGGTCCGTCCTGATCATGTACTTCTGGTCCGCGCTGATCGCCTTCGGCGCCGTCGGCTACTCCGTGCACTCCGCGTCGCTCTGGATCGTGCTGGTGATCGTGGGACTCAGCGCCGTGGGCCTCGTCCTGCTGCTCATGCCGCGCTTCACCCCGCGCGCCCCGCGCTGGGCCGAGGGCTTCGTACCGCCGCGCTACCGGCGTCGTGCGCTCGACGACACGGATGACACGGACGCCGCCGACGACGAGGGGGACGCCGAAGGCTCCCCGCACGCCCAACAGGGGCCCGAGGGCTCCCGGATGGCCTCGCCGGGCTCGGACTGCCCCCCGGTGTCCGTGGGCGTCTCCGGCGTCAACGGAGCGACCGCGGTAGGCCCCCGTTCGCGCTTCACGGACCGGGACCGTGCCGATTCACCGCGTTGACCCGACGGCACAGACATCCCCATACCAGACAATGCGTCGTGATGTTCTGCACACACGAGCGAGGTAACCCTCTGGTGTGACAGCTGGCACACTTTCGAGTAAAGACCTCATCAAATAGTTTGTGATACCGTTCACGAAGCCCGGTGAGGAGGCCGAAGGACCTGAGTAGCACGGTCTTTTGGCCCGCAGCATCGACTCGGACCGGGCCTACGCTCGTCCCTGACGATCACCGCCCACCCCCTGCAACGCGGAGTAACCGCCATGCCGTCCAACGACGCCCGGACTCTCCTCCACACCGCCGTGCCCACCGCTGCCGTCGGTGTGGTCACCGTCGCCGTCAGCGCCGCGGTCGCCGGTGGCAAGGGAGCGATCGGTGCGACGGCGGGGACGCTGGTGGTCATCCTCTTCATGGGGCTCGGGCTCGGCGTCCTGCAGCGCACGGCAAGGTCGCTGCCGCACCTGTTCCAGTCAATGGGACTGCTGCTGTACACGACCGAACTGCTGCTGCTCTTCGTCTTCGTCGCCGCGTTCAAGAACACGACGCTGTTCAACCCCCGTGCCTTCGCGGCCGCGGTGATGGTCGCCACCCTGACCTGGGTCGCGGCGCAGATCCGCGTGCACATGAAGACCAAGATTCTTTACGTCGAACCGGACTCGTCCGTGGCCAAGGCGCCCCAGAAGTCGGGGTCTTCGACGTGACGGGTAGGCCCGGGATAAGCACGCGTTCGAGACCCTGCTATCGTCCGGTTCCAACTGCGGCACTGCGGACGCGGGCACCAAGATCGGCGCCTGTTTCATCGCGAGGCGTCATGCCTGAGCCGCCCCCCATCCGTAACACCAGTCCAGTGCCGACCAGCGGCTGCTTGCCGCGCCGACACAACGAGGTTGCCGTACCTATGCGCCACGCTGAAGGAGCCCGCGGTGAGTGCTGACCCGACAACGGTGCTCGCCTTCGAGACCGACTGCCACATCTTCAGTGGATGTGGCTTCCCGGCTCCTGGCCTGCACTCCTTTGTTTTCGAGCCGATGTTCACCGTCGGCGGCGTCGAGATCAACAAGCCGATGCTGCTGGCGGTCCTGAGCACCGTTGTCGTCGTCGGCTTCTTCTGGGCCGCTTTCAACAAGCCGAAGCTGGTGCCCGGAAAGCTCCAGATGATCGCGGAGATGGGTTACGACTTCATCCGCACCGGTGTGGTGTACGAGACGCTCGGCAAGCGTGAGGGCAAGAAGTACGTACCCCTCATGGTCTCGCTGTTCTTCTTCATCTGGATCATGAACCTCTGGGCGATCATTCCGCTCGCCCAGTTCCCGGTGGTCTCGGTCATCGGATTCCCGGCCGGGCTGGCCGCGATCGTCTACATCTTGTGGGTCAGCCTGACCTTCAAGCGTCATGGCTTCGTCGGTGGCTGGAAGAACATCTCCGGCTTCGACAAGTCGCTCGGCGCGGCCCTCCCGTTCGTCATGATCATCGAGCTCATGTCGAACCTGCTGATCCGGCCCTTCACCCACGCCGTGCGACTCTTCGCCAACATGTTCGCCGGCCACGTGCTGCTCCTGATCTTCACGATCGCCAGCTGGTACCTGCTCAGCGGCATCGGCATCGCATACGCCGGTGTCTCGTTCGTGATGACCATCCTGATGACCGCCTTCGAGCTCTTCATCCAGGCGCTGCAGGCCTATGTGTTCGTCCTTCTGGCCTGCAACTACATTCAGGGCGCGCTCGCCAAGGAGCACTGACCAGCCCCGCCCCACCCCCGATAGTCGTCCGGTGGCCAACCCCCACCGGTTCTGAAAGAGAAGGAAGAAACGGCATGTCCGCTCTCCAGACCCTCGCCGAAGTCAACATCTCGGGCAACCTCGGTTCCATCGGTTACGGCCTCGCCGCAGTCGGCCCCGGCATCGGCGTCGGCATCATCTTCGGTAACGGTACGCAGGCGCTGGCCCGTCAGCCCGAGGCTGCCGGCCTGATCCGCTCGAACCAGATCCTCGGCTTCGTGCTCTGTGAGGCGCTGGCCCTGATCGGCCTCGTCATGCCCTTCGTTTACCCGTTCTAATCGCGGCATTTCCCGCCCGATTCGACGAAAGGCATTGATGTGAACGCCCTACAGCTGGCGGCCGAGGAAGAGATCCAGAACCCGCTGATCCCGGCGATCCCCGAGATCATCATCGGCCTGATCGCCTTCGTCATCGTCTTCGGTTTCCTCGCCAAGAAGCTCCTCCCGAACATCAACAAGGTTCTGGAAGAGCGCCGCGAGGCCATCGAAGGCGGGATCGAGAAGGCCGACGCGGCCCAGACCGAGGCCCAGAGCGTTCTTGAGCAGTACAAGGCTCAGCTCGCCGAAGCCCGGCACGAGGCCGCCCGGCTGCGCCAGGAGGCGCAGGAGCAGGGTGCCGTCATCATCCAGGAGATGAGGGCGGAAGGTCAGCGGCAGCGCGAAGAGATCATCGCCGCCGGCCACACCCAGATCGAGGCCGACCGCAAGGCCGCGGCGTCCGCGCTGCGTCAGGACGTGGGCACCCTCGCCACCGCCCTGGCCGGCAAGCTCGTCGGCGAGTCCCTCGAGGACCACGCCCGGCAGAGCGGCACCGTCGACCGGTTCCTCGACGAGCTCGAGGCGAAGGCCGAGGCCGTCCGATGAACGGAGCGAGCCGCGAGGCGCTGGCCGCCGCACGCGAGCGCCTCGACGCACTGACCGACTCCACGTCGGTCGACGCGGCGAAGCTCGCCGAGGAGCTGGCAGCCGTCACCGCGCTGCTCCACCGCGAGGTATCGCTGCGCCGGGTCCTCACCGACCCGTCGCAGGGCGCCGAGGCCAAGGCCGAGCTGGCCGGACGACTGCTGAGCGGGCAGGTGGGCGGCGAAGCCGTGGACCTGGTCTCCGGCATGGTCCGTTCCCGCTGGTCGCAGTCGCGTGACCTGGTGGACTCGGTCGAGGAACTGGCGAACACCGCGGACCTCACCGCGGCTCAGCGCGCCGGTGCGCTCGACGACGTCGAGGACGAGCTCTTCCGGTTCGGCCGGATCGTCGGCTCCGACGTCGCCCTGCGCTCCGCACTGACCGACCGGAAGGCCACGGCCACCGCCAAGGGCGCGCTGCTCCGCAGCCTGCTCGGCGGCAAGGCCCAGCCCGTCACCGAGCGTGTGATCACGCGCCTCGTGACGCAGCCCCGAGGACGTAGCCTGGAAGCGGGACTCGACTCCCTGTCCAGGCTCGCCGCGGAGCGCCGGGACCGCATGGTCGCCGTCGTCACCTCGGCGGTGCCGCTGTCGGATCGGCAGAAGCAGCGCCTCGGCGCCGCTCTGGCGAAGATCTACGGCCGGCAGATGCACCTGAACCTGGACGTGGACCCCGAGGTCCTCGGCGGGATCTCGGTGCGCGTCGGTGACGAGGTCATCAACGGCACGATCGCGGAGCGCCTCGAAGAGGTCACCCGCAGGATGGCCGGCTGACAGCGCGCAGCGCCCGCACAGCACCAACTGAACGAGCAAGGATTGCGGCCCGGTTGGGCCGTGCAGAAATTGCAGAAGATTCCTGGGGGTCGCCCCCAGACCCCTTTGAGAAACTTCGGGCCCAACAAGGAGAGCAGGGAACCCCAGATGGCGGAGCTTACGATCCGGCCGGAGGAGATCCGGGACGCACTGGATAACTTTGTCCAGTCGTACCAGCCGGACGCGGCCTCGCGCGAGGAGGTCGGAACGGTCAGCGTTGCCGGCGACGGCATCGCGAAGGTGGAGGGCCTGCCCTCCGCCATGGCGAACGAGCTGCTGAAGTTCGAGGACGGAACCCTCGGTCTCGCCCTCAACCTCGAGGAGCGCGAGATCGGCGCGATCGTCCTCGGCGAGTTCAGCGGAATCGAGGAGGGCCAGCCGGTGCAGCGCACCGGTGAGGTGCTCTCCGTCGGCGTCGGCGAGGGCTACCTCGGCCGCGTCGTCGACCCGCTCGGCAACCCGATCGACGGTCTCGGCGAGATCGCGACCGAAGGCCGTCGCGCCCTCGAGCTGCAGGCCCCTGGCGTCATGGTCCGTAAGTCGGTGCACGAGCCGATGCAGACCGGCTACAAGGCCGTCGACGCCATGGTGCCGATCGGCCGGGGTCAGCGTCAGCTGATCATCGGTGACCGTCAGACGGGTAAGACCGCGCTGGCCGTCGACACGATCATCAACCAGCGTGACAACTGGCGCTCGGGCGACGTGAACAAGCAGGTGCGCTGCATCTACGTCGCCGTCGGTCAGAAGGGCTCCACCATCGCCTCCGTGCGCGGTGCCCTCGAAGAGGCCGGCGCGCTCGAGTACACGACCATCGTCGCCGCCCCGGCGTCCGACCCGGCCGGCTTCAAGTACCTGGCGCCGTACACCGGTTCGGCCATCGGCCAGCACTGGATGTACGACGGCAAGCACGTCCTCATCATCTTCGACGACCTCTCGAAGCAGGCCGACGCCTACCGCGCCGTGTCGCTTCTGCTGCGCCGTCCGCCGGGCCGTGAGGCCTACCCGGGCGACGTCTTCTACCTGCACTCGCGTCTGCTGGAGCGCTGCGCCAAGCTCTCCGACGACATGGGCGCCGGTTCGATGACGGGCCTCCCGATCGTCGAGACCAAGGCGAACGACGTGTCGGCGTTCATTCCGACCAACGTCATCTCCATCACCGACGGCCAGTGCTTCCTGGAGTCCGACCTGTTCAACGCGGGTCAGCGTCCGGCGCTCAACGTCGGTATCTCGGTCTCCCGAGTCGGTGGCTCCGCCCAGCACAAGGCCATGAAGCAGGTTTCGGGCCGACTGCGTGTGGACCTCGCCCAGTTCCGTGAGCTGGAGGCGTTCGCCGCCTTCGGTTCCGACCTGGACGCGGCCTCCAAGGCGTCGCTGGAGCGCGGTAAGCGCATGGTCGAGCTGCTGAAGCAGGCGCAGTACGCGCCGTTCCCGATGGAGGAGCAGGTCGTCTCCGTCTGGGCCGGCACCACGGGCAAGATGGACGACGTCCCGGTCGCGGACATCCGCCGCTTCGAGAGCGAGCTGCTCGAGTTCCTGCGCCGCGAGCGCAAGGACCTCCTGACCAGCATCGCCGAGGGCGGCAAGATGTCCGACGACACGCTGCAGTCGATCGCCGACGCGATCGCCGCCTTCAAGCAGCAGTTCGAGACCTCGGACGGCAAGCTCCTGGGCGAGGGCTGATCGATGGGCGCTCAGCTTCGCGTTTACAAGCGCCGCATCCAAGCCGTCACCGCGACCAAGAAGATCACCAAGGCGATGGAGATGATCGCCGCCTCGCGCATCGTCAAGGCGCAGCGCAAGGTGACGGCGTCGATGCCGTACGCGAACGAGCTCACCCGTGCGGTGACCGCGGTCGCGACCGGCTCGAACACCAACCATCCCCTCACCACCGAGGCCGAGTCCCCGGCCCGGGCGGCGGTCCTGCTCCTCACGAGCGACCGCGGTCTGGCCGGCGGCTACTCCTCCAACGCCATCAAGGCGGCGGAGCGGCTGAGGGAGCGGCTGGCAGCCGAGGGCAAGGAGGTCGACACGTACATCGTCGGCCGCAAGGGTGTCGCGTACTACGGCTTCCGGGAGCGCAAGGTCTCGGAATCGTGGACGGGCTTCACCGACAGCCCCGAGTACTCGGACGCCAAGAAGATCGCCGAGCCCCTGATCGCGTCCATCCAGAAGGACACGGCCGAGGGCGGCGTCGACGAGCTGCACATCGTCTTCACCGAGTTCGTGTCGATGATGACGCAGAACGCGGTCGACGGCCGGATGCTGCCGCTGTCGCTCGACAAGGTCCAGGAGGAGAGCACGGAGAAGGGCGAGATCCTTCCGCTGTTCGACTTCGAGCCGTCGGCCGAGGACGTCCTCGACGCCCTTCTGCCGCGCTACGTCGAGAGCCGTATCTACAACGCACTGCTCCAGGCCGCCGCTTCCGAGCACGCCGCCCGACGCCGTGCGATGAAGTCGGCGACCGACAACGCCGGGGATCTGATCAAGAGCCTCTCCCGGCTTGCCAACGCGGCCCGACAGGCCGAAATCACCCAGGAAATCAGCGAGATCGTCGGCGGTGCAGGTGCGCTGGCCGACGCGTCCGCGGGGAGTGACAAGTAATGACGACGACAGTTGAGACGGCCGCTGCCACGGGCCGCGTCGCCCGGGTCATCGGCCCGGTCGTCGACGTGGAGTTCCCCGTCGACGCGATGCCGGAGATCTACAACGCCCTGCACGTCGATGTCGACGACCCGGCCGAGGCCGGCGCTCGTAAGACGCTGACCCTCGAGGTCGCCCAGCACCTGGGTGACGGCGTGGTCCGCGCGATCTCGATGCAGCCGACCGACGGTGTGGTCCGCCAGGCCGCGGTGACCGACACGGGCGCGGGCATCACGGTGCCCGTCGGTGACATCACCAAGGGCAAGGTGTTCAACACCCTCGGTCAGATCCTGAACGAGCCGGAGGCCGAGGCGCAGATCACCGAGCGCTGGCCGATCCACCGCAAGGCCCCGGCCTTCGACCAGCTCGAGTCCAAGACCGAGATGTTCGAGACCGGCCTGAAGGTCGTCGACCTGCTGACCCCGTACGTCAAGGGCGGCAAGATCGGTCTGTTCGGTGGTGCGGGCGTCGGCAAGACGGTCCTCATCCAGGAAATGATCATGCGTGTGGCGAAGCTGCACGACGGTGTGTCGGTGTTCGCTGGTGTCGGCGAGCGCACCCGTGAGGGCAACGACCTCATCGACGAGATGACCGAGTCGGGCGTCCTGGAGAAGACCGCGCTGGTCTTCGGCCAGATGGACGAGCCGCCGGGCACCCGTCTCCGGGTCGCGCTGTCCGCCCTGACCATGGCGGAGTACTTCCGCGATGTGCAGAAGCAGGACGTGCTGCTCTTCATCGACAACATCTTCCGCTTCACGCAGGCCGGTTCCGAGGTCTCCACGCTGCTCGGCCGCATGCCGTCCGCGGTGGGTTACCAGCCGACCCTGGCCGACGAGATGGGTGTGCTCCAGGAGCGCATCACCTCGACGCGTGGTCACTCGATCACCTCGATGCAGGCGATCTACGTCCCCGCGGACGACCTGACCGACCCGGCCCCGGCCACCACGTTCGCCCACCTCGACGCGACGACGGTTCTCTCCCGTCCGATCTCCGAGAAGGGCATCTACCCGGCCGTGGACCCGCTGGACTCCACGTCCCGCATCCTGGACCCGCGCTACATCGCGCAGGCCCACTACGACACGGCCAGCCGTGTCAAGGGGATCCTGCAGAAGTACAAGGACCTCCAGGACATCATCGCGATCCTCGGTATCGACGAGCTGGGCGAGGAGGACAAGCTCGTTGTCCACCGTGCCCGTCGCGTCGAGCGCTTCCTGTCGCAGAACACCCACGCCGCCAAGCAGTTCACCGGCCTGGACGGTTCGGACGTGCCGCTCGACGAGTCGATCGCCGCGTTCAACGCGATCTGTGACGGGGAGTACGACCACTTCCCCGAGCAGGCGTTCTTCATGTGCGGTGGCATCGAGGACCTCAAGGCCAACGCCAAGGAGCTCGGCGTCTCCTGAGCCTCCGGCTCACCGAGGGGGGTGGGTGTGTCCCGCCCCCCTCACCACGCCCCGTAGAATTGAACCGACACCCGGCACGACCGCCGGGTGGTGACCCGAGGAGCCACCCTTGGCTGCTGAGCTGCATGTCGAGCTGGTCGCCGCGGACCGCAGTGTCTGGTCCGGCGAGGCCACCCTCGTTGTCGCACGTACCACGTCCGGCGACATCGGCGTCATGCCCGGTCACCAGCCGCTCCTGGGTGTGCTGGAATCGGGCCCCGTGACGATCCGTACGAGCGACGGCGCGACCGTGGTCGCCGCTGTGCACGGCGGTTTCATCTCGTTCGCGGACAACAAGCTCTCGCTGCTTGCGGAGATCGCTGAGCTTGCGGACGAGATCGATGTCCAGCGCGCCGAGCGTGCGCTGGAGCGTGCGAAGTCGGACACGGACGCGGGCGCCGAGAGGCGTGCCGACGTGCGACTGCGTGCGGTGGCGGCGCACTGAGCGTCCCCACGAGGAGTTTTTTACTCAGCCGCGGCCCGAGCTGGAGCGATCCAGACCGTGTCGCGGCTGAGGCGATGCAGATGCGGTGTGGTTCGGCTGGGTTCGGTATCCGTTAATCGACGATGCGAGGAGGTCGGTGGAGATGGTCCTCGCTCTGTGGGTTGGCGGTCTGGTCGTCGTACTGGTCGCGGTGGGTCTGTTCGTCTTCGGCCTCCGCAGGCGGCTGATCCAGCGGTCCGGCGGGACCTTCGACTGCAGTCTGCGCTGGGATGTGTCCGAGGAACCTGACCCGTCCGGCAAGGGCTGGGTGTACGGGGTCGCGCGGTACAGCGGTGACCGCGTCGACTGGTTCCGGGTCTTCTCCTACTCGCCCCGTCCGCGCCGCGGTCTTGAGCGCTCCGCCATCGAGGTGGTCGCGCGCCGGCTGCCCGAGGGCGAGGAGGAGCTGGCGCTCCTGTCCGATTCCGTCGTGCTCGGCTGTCTCCACCGGGGGACGCGCCTGGAGCTGGCGATGAGCGAGGACGCCCTGACCGGCTTCCTCGCCTGGCTGGAGGCGGCACCGCCCGGCCAGAGAGTGAACGTGGCCTAGACAATCGCCTGAGGGCCTGAGGCCCGCGGACATGCGAAAACCGGGGAGACAGGGGGCGGACCTGTCTCCCCGGCGCTTTTCGGGGTGCGACTGCTTCGACGCCCTAGTTGAGGCCGCTGTCCATCGCGCTCACGAGTTCACCGTTCGCGGTGTCGCCGCTGAACTCCCAGAAGAACGCCCCGCCGAGGTCCTGGCTGTTCGCCCAGGCCATCTTGGAGGTGATCGTCGCCGGGGTGTCGTAGCTCCACCAGTTGGTGCCGCAGTGGGCGTAGGCGGTGCCGGCGACCGTGCCGGTGGCCGGGCAGCTGTTCTTCAGGACCTTGTAGTCCTCGATGCCCGCCTCGTACGTCCCCGGGGCCGCCCCGGTCGCCGTGCCGCCGGGTTCGGCCTGGGTGACGCCGGTCCAGCCGCGCCCGTAGAAGCCGATGCCGAGCAGCAGCTTCGAGGCGGGGACGCCCTTGGCCTTCAGCTTGGCGATGGCGGCCGCGGAGTTGAAGCCGTCCAGCGGGATGCCGTCGTACGCGTTCAGCGGGGAGTGCGGGGCCGTCGGACCCTTGGCGTCCCAGGCGCCGAAGAAGTCGTACGTCATCACGTTGTACCAGTCCAGGTGCGCCGAGGCGCCGGCGTAGTCGGCGGCGTCGATCTTGCCGCCGTCCGAGCCGTCCGCGGTGATCGCGGCGGTGACCAGGTTGTCCGAGCCGAATTTCGTGCGCAGCGCCGATGAGAGGTTCTTCAGCGCGTCGGGTCCGCTGGTGTCACAGGTGAGTCCGCAGTCGTTCGGGTACTCCCAGTCGATGTCGATGCCGTCGAAGACATCGGCCCAGCGGGGGTCCTCGACCAGGTCGTAGCAGGACTGGGCGAAGGCTGCGGGGTTCTGTGCGGCCTCACCGAATCCGCCGGACCAGGTCCAGCCGCCGAAGGACCAGAGGACCTTGATGTCCGGGTACCGCGCCTTGAGCTTGCGCAGCTGGTTGAAGTTGCCGCGCAACGGCTGGTCCCAGGTGTCGGCGACACCGTCGACCGCCTGGTCCGCGGTGTAGGCCTTGTCGTAGTCGGCGTAGGCGTCACCGATGGTGCACTTGCCGCCCTGGACGTTGCCGAACGCGTAGTTGATGTGGGTGATCTTCTCGGCGGAGCCCGAGGTCACGAGGTTCTTGACGTGGTAGTTGCGGCCGTAGACGCCCCACTCGGTGAAGTAGCCGAGGTTGACCTTGTCGCCGGTGCCCGGTCCGGGGCCCGGGTCGGTGGTGCCGGTGGTGCGGACGGCCACCGGGGCGCTGACCGGGCCGGTCTGGTCGGCGGTGTCACGGGCCTGCACGGTGTACGAGTAGTCGGTGCCCTTGGCGAGGCCGGTGTCGCTGTACGTCGTGGTGGTGACCGTGGCGACCTTGGCGCCGTCCCGCAGGACGTCGTAGTTCTTGACGCCGTTGTCGTCGGTGGCGGCGCTCCAGCTGAGCTTCGCCGAGGTGTCGGTGATGTCGCTCGCGGTGGGGGTGCCGGGCGCTGAGGGCGGGTTGTCGCCGGGGACGCTGCCGCCGCCGTCACAGGAGGCGCCGTTCAGCGTGCATCCGGTGGGGGAGCCGGTGCCGGTGCCGTTGAAGCCGAAGCTGATGCCGGCGCCCGGGGCGATTGTGCCGTTCCAGCCGAGGTTCTTGGCGGTCCAGTGGTTTCCGGATCCTGTGACGTCGGCGTCCCAGGCGGAGCCGACCGCGGTGCCGGAGGGGAAGTCCCACTCGACGGTCCAGGAGGAGAGTGCGGTGGTGCCGGTGTTGGTGATCGTCCATCCGCCCTCGAAGCCGGTGCCCCAGTCGGACTTCTGGACATAGGTGGCGGTCGCGGAGGTCGCCGCCTCGGCGGGGGAGGCCAGGCCCACCATCGCGGCCAGGGGAAGCAACAGTGCGGTGAGGCCCGCGACGAGTCTGGATCTGCTGGCTGTTGCTCCTCGTCTCCGTCTGAGCCGGGTGAGGCGTGCGGGGTTGTCAGTGCTCAACGGTGCTCCTCGGGTGAGGTCCGGCAATCGGGATGATCCGTCAAACCCTGCGTCGCCCTGAGCCCGCTGTGTTCTGACGCGTACTCACCGCAGTGTGTCCGGTGAGATTAGGAAGGTCTGGACCAATCGTCAAGAGGTCTGGACCAAAGACCCGTCCCGGACCTCAGAGCCGCAACTCCTGCGCGAGCACTGCCGCTTGGACCCTGCTGCGCAGATCCAGCTTCCCCAGCACCCTGCTGACGTGCGTCTTCACCGTCGCCTCCGCCATCCGGAGCCGGACGGCGATCTCCGCGTTCGACAGCCCCTCGCCGAGACAGCCCAGCACCTCCCGCTCCCTGCGCGTCAGCGTGTCCAGCGCCTCGGTGCCCGGACCGTCCGCCCTGCGCGGGGCGGTGGTCCCGGCGAACTCCTCGATCAGCCGCCGTGTGACAGCCGGGGCGATCAGGCCCTCGCCGCGTGCCACCGTGCGTACGGCGTCGAGCAGATCCGCCGCGTCGGTGTTCTTCAGCAGGAAGCCCGACGCTCCGGCGCGCAGCGCGCCGAAGACGTACTCGTCCAGGTCGAAGGTGGTCAGCACCAGCACGTCCGCCAGCTGCTCCGCCACCACCTGCCGGGTCGCGGACACCCCGTCGAGCCGGGGCATCTGTACATCCATCAGCACCAGATCCGGGCGCAGCTCACGGGCCAGGCGAACGGCGGCCTCACCGTCGGGCGCCTCGCCGACGACCTCGATGTCCGGAGCACTTCCCAGGATCAGCACGAGTCCCGCCCGCACCGCCGACTGGTCCTCCGCGACCAGCACCCGGATCGTCATGTCCGCCACGTCCTTTCCTCAACGGGCAGTTCGGCCCGCACCAACCAGATCTTCGTGCCGTCGCCCCGGGGCTCAGGACCCGCCTCGATGGACCCGCCCAACAGCGCCACCCGCTCCCGCATCCCCACCAGACCGGCCCCCGAACCGGGCGCGCGCGGTCCGGGACGGTCACCGAACGCACTGCTCACCTCCACCGTCAGCACCTTGGCCGACCGTCCGAGACGGACCGTCACCGGGCCGGGCGCCGCATGCTTCAGCGCGTTCGTCAGCGCCTCCTGGACGATGCGGTACGCCGCCAGCTCCACCGGTGCCGGCAGCGGCCCGGACTCCTCGCGGCTGTCCTGAAGGGTGACGGTGAGCCCGCTGGACGCGGAGTTCGCGCCGGCCTGCCCGACGAGGGCGTCAAGGGAGGCGAGGGTCGGGGCCGCGCTCGGCGGCTCCGCCGCGCCGCTCTCCCTCAGCAGCCCGATCAGCCGGCGCATCTCGGCCAGCCCGTCGACACTGTTCTGCCGGATCACCCCGAGGGCGTCCCTGGACGTGCCCGGATCGTCGATGGAGAGCGCGGCGGTGGAGTGGATGGCGATGGCGGAGAGATGGTTGGCGACCATGTCGTGCAGCTCGCGGGCCATCCGGGAACGCTCGGCCGTCACCGCCTGCACCCGGTCCATCTCGGCCAGCAGCGCCGTCTGGTCGGCGCGCAGCCTGGCCGCGTCCGCGGCCTCCCGGTGGTTGCGCACGCTGACTCCGGTGAGGGCGGGGACGAAGGAGACCAGCCCGGTCACCACACCGAACAACAGCGCCTCGGGGCCGCGGAACCAGGCTAGGGCACCGAGGGTCGCGGCGACGGTGACCAGGAACGTGGACACCGGGATCCGCCGGGCGGCGGCCGGAGTCCCGTAGACCACGGCCGCGTACATCAGATCGGTGTACATCAGGACGGTCGCCAGGCTGCCCGTCGTGAACTGGTCGGCGACCAGCATGAGCGTCCCGACGGCCACCGCGGTCTGCGGCCGGTTCCGGCGCAGCAGCTCCAGGCCGGCCGTGACCGCGAGGGGCACGAGAGCGACCCAGTGGGCGCCGAACGCCCGGCCGCCCTGGGTGTGCAGCCCGGCGCCCCAGAGCGCCAGTCCGCCGGCCAGCCCGATCACCGCGATCAGTACGTCGTGGCGGTGCGGTCGCAGTGAGGTGAACACGGATCCATCCAACACGGCGCCCGCGCGCGTCACGTCCTCATGCGGAGTGAGGCGCGAGTACATCGAAGTATGCAGTCACGTTTCGTCACTGCTGACGACGATCCGGCGGCGCCCGGCAGGGAGCCTGGAAGGGACCGGAAGGGGAGAAGTGCCGTGATCGTCACACTGATCGTGCTCTGCGAGGTCGGATTCTGGGTCCTGCTGGCCGCCGGGCTCGCCCTGCGCTACCTCGCGAAGAAGCCAGGACCTGCCGTCGCCGTCCTGCTCTGCGAGCCGCTGCTTGAGGTCGTGCTCCTGGTGGTGACGGCCATCGACCTGAAGAACGGCGCCGAACCCGACTGGAAGCACGGACTGGCCGCCGTCTACATCGGCTTCACCGTGGGACTCGGCCACTCCACCATCACGTGGGTCGACGCCAGGATCGCCCACCGCTTCGCGGGCGGCCCGCCGCCGGAGAGGCCCCCGAAGTACGGGATGGCGCGGGCCGTCCACGAGTGGCGTGTCGCGGCCCGCTGGACCGTGGCCGCCGCGACGGCCATGGCCCTGCTCCAGGCGGCGATCTGGTACGTCGGCGGGGACGGGGACACCGGTTCGCTGCGGATGTGGCAGCAGAAGATGCTGTGGGTGATCGGGATCAACCTGATCATCGGCGTCGGCTACACGGTGTTCCCCAAGCGGGAGCCCCGGAGCGGGGTCGGCGCGGGCCGCTGACTCAGCGCTCGCCGCCCGGCACCCACAGCACGTCCCCGACCTCCTTGTTCGCCGTCCTGGCGAGGATGAACAGGAGGTCGGAGAGGCGGTTGAGGTAGGTCGCCGTCAGTGCGTTCATCACCTCGCCGTGCACCTCCAGCGCCGCCCAGGTGGACCGCTCCGCGCGGCGCACCACCGTGCAGGCCTGGTGCAGCAGCGCCGCCCCCGGAGTGCCGCCCGGGAGGATGAAGCTGCGGAGCTTCTCCAGCTCCTCCAGGAAGGTGTCGCAGTCCGACTCCAGCTTGTCGATGTAGGACTGCTCCACCCGCAGCGGCGGGTACTTCGGATTCTCCGCCACCGGAGTGGACAGGTCCGCGCCCACGTCGAAGAGGTCGTTCTGGACCCGGACGAGGACCTTCACGACGTCCTCGGAGAGATTCCCGAGCGCGACGGCCGTGCCGATGACGGCGTTGGCCTCGTTGGCGTCGGCGTAGGCCGAGATCCGCAGATCGGTCTTGGCGGTCCGGCTCATGTCGCCGAGGGCGGTGGTGCCCTTGTCGCCGGTACGGGTGTAGATGCGCGTCAGATTGACCATGGGGCCAGATTAGAGTGCCGCCGATTGCCGGACCCTCTTGGTCACGCTCCGGCGCTGCGGAAGACACGCGTGCCGGCCGTCACAGCGAGAAGGGCGAACGCGAGCGCCACCAGCACCCCGTACAGCATGTGCGCCGTGGCGTACGAGCCGACGTACGCGTCGCGCACCGCGTCCACGAGGTAGCGGAACGGGGTGAAGTGCGACAGGACATCAAGCCACGCGGGGCCGAGCGTCATCGGCAGCATCAGGCCGGAGAGCAGCATGGCCGGCATGGTCAGCGAGTTGATCACCGGCCCGAACTCCTGCGGCGTACGCACCTTCATGGCCAGGGCGTACGACAGGGAGGCCAGCGAGATCGTCAGCAGGCCGACGAACGCGAAGCCGATCAGCACCCCGGGCAGGGGCGCGCGCAGCCCCATGGCCAGCGCCGCGATCACCAGCAGCACGGCCTGGAACATGAAGAGCAGGGCGTCCCGCAGCACCCGGCCCAGCAGGAGTGCCAGCCGGCTGACAGGGGTGACGCGCATCCGCTCGACGACCCCCGTGCCCTTCTCGATGATGATCGAGAAGCCGGTGAACGAGGCGCCGAACAGGGCGAGTTGCAGCAACAGGCCGGGCACCAGGACCTGCCAGGAGTCACCGTTGGAGCCGAGCGGGAGGCTGGTGAGGAGCGGGCCGAAGAAGAGCAGGTAGAGCAGCGGCATCAGGATCCCGAAGAAGATCTGGAACCGGGAGCGCAGGGTCTGGCGGACATACCGGCTGAAGATCAGCGAGGTGTCGTGGAGAAGCATGGGACGTCCTAAACGGCGACGGGGGCGGCCTCGGCGGCGGCCGGGGTCCGCCCGGTGATCGCGAGGAAGGTCTCGTGGAGCGAGGCGTCGGGCGAGCCGGCGTGCTCGGTCTTCAGCGCGGCGGGCGCGCCCTCGGCGACGACCAGGCCGCCGTCGATGACGACCAGCCGGTCCGCCAGGGCGTCGGCCTCGTCGAGGTAGTGGGTGGTGAGCACGACCGTGGTGCCGAAGTCGTCCCGCAGTCCGCGGACCAGGTCCCACAGGTCCTCGCGGCTGCCCGGGTCGAGCCCGGTGGTCGGCTCGTCGAGGAAGAGCACGGCGGGGCGGTGCGTCAGACCCATCGCGATGTCGAGCCGGCGGCGCTGGCCGCCGGAGAGCGCGGCCGTCCTGCGGTCGAGGAGGTCGCCCAGACCAAGGTGCGAGGCCAGTTCCGCGGCCCGCGCGACGGCGTCCGCCTTGCTCAGCCGGTACAGCCGCCCCTGGGTGACCAGCTCCTCCCGCACGGTGATGTGCGGGTCCACCCCGCCGGACTGGGCGACGTAACCGCACTTCTCCCGGACCCCCGCCGGGTCGGCGGTCAGGTCGTGGCCGGCGACGGTGGCAGCGCCGCCGGTGGGGGCGAGCAGTGTGGTCAGCATCCGCAGGGTGGTGGTCTTGCCCGCGCCGTTGGGTCCGAGGAGGCCGACGATCTCGCCGGGCATGACGGCCAGATCGACCGAGCGCACCGCGTGGACCGGTCCTGCCTTGGTCATGAAGGTCCGGGCGAGCCCGGACGTACTGATGATTGGCATGGTGACCACAAAAACAGAGCGACTTAAAAATTGCAATCCCTCCAAAATTTCAGAGACACCACGGGATCCGTAGGATGGGCGCATGGCAGAGGGACTGAGGGAGCGGAAGAAGCGCCGGACGAGGCAGCACCTCTCGGACGTGGCCACCGGGCTCTTCGTGGAGCGGGGCTTCGACGCGGTCACGATCGCCGAGATCGCCGAGACCGCCGATGTCTCGGTGAACACGGTGTACAACTACTTCCCGGCCAAGGAGGACCTCTTCCTGGACCGCAGCCGCGGCATCGTCGACCGGCTCTCGCGTTACGTCCGCGGCCGCGACAAGGGGGAGTCCGCCGCCGACGCCGTCCTGCGTGAACTGCGGATCCAGGTGGAGGGCGTCTCGCCGACCGTCGGACTCATCGCCGGGTACGCGAGCTTCATGCGCGTCATCGAGGGCGCCGACACCCTCAAGGCCCGCCTCTGGCACATCGGGCAGGAGGCCCAGCTCCATCTGGAGGAGACCCTGCGCGAGGAGGCGGGGGCGGGGCCGGACGACTGGGCTCCGGCCCTGGTGGCCGGTCAGCTCTCCTGGGTGCACAGCACGCTCATGGCGTACGTCGGCGGCGAGATGGTCACCGGACGCGGGACGAACGAGGTCTCGCGCGACGCGCTCGTCCTGCTCGACGACATGGAGGACCTCCTCGGCGAGAAGGTCCTCAACTACGCCCGACGCGCCGCCGCGTGACACCGGACGGTGTGATGTCCGTCATGTGAGACGTGACGCGCATCTCTTCAGGGCCGTAACGACCCTCACGGGTACTAACCTCCGCCGGAGAGCATGCGAACAACCGAGAAGCATTGGGGTGCGAAACGTGGCCAGGAAGCTCGCCGTCATCGGCGCCGGACTCATGGGGTCCGGTATCGCGCAGGTCTCCGCCCAGGCGGGCTGGGACGTCGTACTGCGTGACGTCACCGACGAGGCCCTGGCCCGCGGGCGCGGCGGTATCGAGGCCAGCTACGGCAAGTTCGTCGCCAAGGGCAAGCTGGAGGCGGCCGACGCCGAAGCCGCGCTCGCCCGGATCACCACGACCACCGACCTCGACGCCGTGGCCGACGCGGACGTCGTCGTCGAGGCCGTCTTCGAGAAGCTCGACATCAAGCACGAGATCTTCCGGACGCTCGACAAGGTCGTACGCCCGGACGCCGTCCTCGCCTCCAACACCTCCGCCATCCCGATCACCAAGATCGCGGCCGTGACGGAGCACCCGGAGCGGGTCGTCGGGGTGCACTTCTTCTCGCCGGTGCCGATGATGCAGCTCGTCGAGCTGGTGCGCGGCTACAAGACCAGCGACGAAACGCTTGCCACCGCACGGGAGTTCGCCGAGTCCGTGGGCAAGACCTGTATCGTCGTCAACCGCGACGTCGCGGGCTTCGTCACCACCCGGCTGATCTCGGCGCTGGTCGTCGAGGCGGCCAAGTTGTACGAGTCGGGTGTCGCCTCGGCCGAGGACATCGACACCGCGTGCAAGCTGGGCTTCGGGCACGCCATGGGCCCGCTCGCCACGGCCGACATGACCGGGGTGGACATCCTCCTGCACGCGACGGGCAACATCTACACCGAGTCCCAGGACGAGAAGTTCGCCGCTCCTGAACTGATGCGCCGGATGGTCGACGCAGGTGACATCGGGCGCAAGAGCGGGCAGGGCTTCTACACCTACTGATCCTTTCCGGGTCCCCGGCTTTCTGATGTGCCGTCAGTCGAAGCCCGGGGCCCCGGGATCCGGCGCCGTCCGGCGCGCGGATCCGGCGGGTGCCGCCGGACCTGCTTCACCCCTCGGGGTGAATTCGGTATCGGTTCGCTTACAGACGGCAACTTCCCTGTCGCTGCGGCAGTCAGTTGTGGCAGAGACAGAAAGAGAAAAACGGACAGACAGACCTTGCTGCGGAGTACATCCGGGGAGCGCATATGCACATCAGGGGCGACCACGCCGAGCTGGTCGTCGGGGGCCGCCTCGACGTCCGAAGCGCGGCGGACGCCCGTACGGTTCTGCACTCGGCCGTCGACGACGGAGCCGGCGACCTCGTGCTGAACCTGACCGAACTCGACTCGTGGGACGCCACGGGACTCGGCGTCATCATGGGCGCGCACCGAAGAGCCGGCCGGGCGGGCCGGCGGCTCGTGCTGCGCGGTGTGCCGCCGCAGATGCAGCGCCTGCTGGTGGCGACGAGACTGCACAGGATCCTGGCCATCGAGGGCGGAATCGCCGCGGAGTCCCTGCCGCGCGTCTGAGCGCTCTCCCCGATCCTCACGAGAATGTGATGTCGAGGGCCGCACGGCCCCCCGCCGAGTCGTAGATACTGTGCGAAGGTTTAGGGTTCGGCCGTCTGCCGATCGACGACTGGGACCCACTGGCGGACACCGGACCGGGAGCGACAGCGCGGCGTGCGCGGCCGGAGGGGGCAACAGCGCACTGCGCGTCTGGGGGACTGTGACGATGGACCCGACCAACCGGGGACCGGAAGACTACGGCCATGGCACCGGCCGTCCCGGCGAGGACGCCGGGCGGCGGCGGCAGTCGCGCGATCCGCTGACGCCCGACCTCGGGCATCAGGCGCCGCAGGCGCGCACGGTGCGGCTGATATCGGGCGACTTCCTGCTCACCGTCAATCCGGTCGACGGCAGCGAGATCGAGCCCTGCCGCCCCGGGGAGCGGCCCGCCGCGCCCGTACGGCACACCGCCGCCCAGCGCGTGGAGCGCGAGCGGGCCGCCGCGCCGCCCGTCCCTCCGGGTCCCCCCGCGCCGCAGATGCCCCTGCTGGAGCGCGGGGAGGAGCGCGAGCGGCTGGTGCGACTGCTGGCCCGGGGGCGCTCGGTGTGCCTCACCGGGCCCGGTGGCTCCGGCCGTACGGCTCTCCTGGACGCCGTCGCGGCGGACTGCACCACCCTCGCCCCGGACGGAGTCGTACGGCTCTCCGGCTACAAGCGGACCGCCACCGAGCTGTTGCACGGACTCTTCGAGGCCGTCTGCAGTGCCCCGCTGCACCGCCCCGACCGTGAAGGGCTCCTCGCGCTCGTCCGCGGCATCGGCGCCGTCGTCGTCGTCGACGACCTGGAGCTCGGCGGCGCCGCGCTCCAGGAACTGCTCGACGCCACCCCGGAGTGCGCGTTCCTCCTGGCCGCGACCCCCGAGGTGTCCGCGCCCGGTGCCGAGGCGAATCTCGAAGAGGTCTTCCTCACCGGTCTCGGCCGCAGCGCCTCCATCGAGCTGATGGAACACGTCGTGGAGCGCACGCTCACCGACGAGGAGGCGAACTGGGCGGGAGACCTCTGGTTCGAGTCCGAAGGGCTGCCGCTGCGCTTCGTCCAGGCGGGCGCCCTGCTGCGCCAGCGCGACGACCTGCGTGCCGGCCAGGACGAGTTCGACGGCTACGAGGACGATCCCGCCGAAGCCCCCTTCGGCCGGGCCGAGTCCGCCGGTCTCCCGCTGCCCAGCCTCGGTGAGGGCGCGGCGCCCGCCGCCCTGCTCGCCTCCCGGCTCAGCGAGTCCGCCCGTGAGACCCTGCGCTTCGCCGTCGCGCTCGGCGGCGAGGTGCCGCACCAGGCGCATCTGCCGGCGCTCGTGGGGGACACCCACGCCGACGCAGCCCTGGGCGAGCTGGCTCTCAGCGGACTGCTCTCCCCGGCGGGTTCCCGCTACCGGCTGGCAGCCGGGGCGCTGGCCCAGCTGGAGGCGAGCGGATACGACGAGAGCGCGGACGCCCACGCACGCAGCGCCGCCCAGCACTACGCCTGGTGGGCCGGGCATCCCTCCGTCACTCCGGAGCGCGCGGTCGCCGAGGCGGACGCCCTCCTGGCATCGATGACCCGGCTCATCCCCGGCGAGGCCCCCGGACAGGCCAGCGTGGCCGTCCTGCTGGCCCGTAGCGCCGCTCCCGGCTTCGCGGCGGGGATGCAGTGGGGTGCCTGGGAAAAGGCCCTCAGAGCCGGCCAGGAGGCCGCGCGGATCGCCGGTGAGGTGGCGGAAGAGGCGTACTTCCACCATGAGTTGGGCGTCCTCGCCCTGTGCACCGGTCATCTGGACCGGGCCAGGGCCGAACTGGAGGCGTCCATCGGCATGCGCGGGGCGCTCGCCGACAAGCCGGGCGCCGTGGCCGGGCGCCGGGCGCTCGCCCTCGTCGCCGACCTCTCGGGCGAACCGGTGCACAGCGCCATGGCGGGCGAGGAGTTGCCCGGCCTGCGGCACGACGCGTCGGTCTCACCGCCCGGCGGGATCCCGGCGGCCAAGCCCCTCTTCCCCCGGACCGATGCCTCCGCGACACTGGTCACCCGTCAGTCCCCGCCGCCCGGCTCCGCGTCCGGCGGGCGCCCGGGGGTGCTCAGGGGCGCCAGACGCAATCTCGTCGCGGTGGGCGCGGGCGCGCTGCTCGCGGCCGTGCTCGGCACCGTGGTGACCCTGGGGGCCACCTCGGGAAGCGAGGACCCGGACGGGCAGAACGTCACCACCGAACAGTCGGCGGACGAGGACGACAACGACAACGGCCTGCCCGCTGACGAGCCGGCCGACGACCCCGCCACCGGCGCGAGCACGGACGACGGCCGCCCGGGTACGCCGTCGGCGTCCTCCTCGGACTCCCCGTCCACGAGCGACAGCCCGTCCCCCGAGACCTCCGACCCCGGTACGAGCCCGGGAACGGACACGCCGTCCAGCGACGGTCCCAGCAGCGACGACCCGCCGACGCACAGTCCATCGCCGACCAAGAAGCCGACGAAGACCCCGACCACCGAGCCCACCGAGACCGATTCCCCGAGCGAGACCCCGAGCGACACGCCCACGCCGCCCGACCCGACGGAGACCACCACGGAGCCGGACACCTCCAACTCGGCGAGCGGCCCGGCGGAGACCGTCAGCG
The DNA here is from genome assembly GCF_040650935.1 of Streptomyces sp. NPDC048565. Classification (NCBI taxonomy): domain Bacteria; kingdom Bacillati; phylum Actinomycetota; class Actinomycetes; order Kitasatosporales; family Streptomycetaceae; genus Streptomyces; species Streptomyces sp. NPDC048565. Next base: position 34,596 of record NZ_JBEZIH010000032.1, on the reverse strand, counting down.
CTTCGGCGACGGAGAGCCCCTCGGCCTCACCGACGGTGGCCTGAGGGCTGTCCGCCTGCGAACGAAAATCGCCGTACGGTCCCGGAAAGCGGGCCCGTACGGCGATCGGGGGCGGGCACGCCGCCCCAGGTCAGAACAGCCGGAGTTTGTCGTCCTCGATGCCGCGCATCGCGTCGTAGTCGAGCACCAGACACCCGATACCGCGGTCCGTCGCCAGCACCCGGGCCTGTGGTTTGATCTCCTGCGCCGCGAACACGCCCCGCACCGGCGCCAGATGCGGATCGCGGTTGAGCAGCTCCAGATAGCGGGTCAGCTGCTCCACACCGTCGATGTCACCCCGCCGCTTCAGCTCCACGGCCACCGTCGCACCGTCCGCGTCCCGGCACAGGATGTCGACCGGGCCGATCGCGGTCGGATACTCGCGACGGATCAGGGTGTAGCCCTCGCCCATCGTCTCGATGCGGTCGGCGAGCAGCTCCTGGAGGTGCGCCTCCACACCGTCCTTGATGAGTCCGGGATCGACACCCAGCTCATGGGAGGAATCGTGAAGGATCTCCTCCATGGTGATGATCAGTTTCTCGCCCGCTTTGTTCACCACGGTCCAGACGCCCTCGCTGTCGTCGGCGCCCTCCTTCAGGGTGCACGGCGGGGACATCCAGTTGAGGGGTTTGTACGCCCGGTCGTCGGCGTGGATCGACACGCTGCCGTCCGCCTTCACCAGGATCAGACGGGGGGCGGAGGGCAGGTGGGCAGTGAGCCGGCCCGCGTAGTCGACGGAGCAACGGGCGATGACGAGACGCATGGTCGGCAACGCTACTCGACGACCCGTGGTCCACGCGATTCCCGCCCCCGGTCCGGTTGACCCCCCGAAGGGCGGCCGATCTGGCTTGCCCCTCTTTGCGACCGTTCGATTTTGGCCGGTTGTGGTCCCAATCTCCTGGTGCGGCCCGGACTGCGCGCTTACCGTGGAAGCAGGAGGTCGCCGTCTGTGTACGCAGCGTCGCCATCCTGCCCTGCCCGTAAGGCCCCGGCCACCTGTCGGGGTCGCGAGAGGAGAACCCATGTCGCTCGACGTCTCACCGGCGCTGTTGGAACAGGCCGAGCGAGGCGAGGTCGACGAAGCCGACTTCGTCGACTGCGTCCGGACCTCCCTGCCCTACGCATGGGAGATGATCAGCTCCCTGGCGGCCCAGCTGAAGGTGGACGGCGGAGAATTCGCCGACAACCAGACGCCCCCGCCGGACGAGCAGGCACGTGGTCAGTTGCTGCGTGCGCTCGCGAGTGATGCGATACGCGGCGCACTGCAGCGGCACTTCGGAGTGCGTCTGGCATTCCAGAACTGCCACCGCGTCGCGGTGTTCCCGCTGGACGCCTCGGTCGACGAGCGGCTGGCCCGCTTCACTTCGGTGAGGGGGCAGCTGCTCAACCAGTCGCCCGAACTCCGGGACTGCTGAACGACGCTGCTGCCGCTTCGGGCCGCGGGAGGTGCAACTGGCTCCGGGGCGGCAGCTCCCCCCACCACGGAACACCTGCGTGAACCGGTCACTCCAGCAACGGCAGCACCTCCGTGCCCAGCCGCTCGACATTCGTCTCCGTCGCCGCGAGATCGCCCGACCCCTCGACCATGAGGGCGAAGCGGGTGATGCCCGTGCGCTCCGCCGTGGCCGCCAGCCGGTCTGCGGCGAAGCGAGGCGTGCCCACCGGATGCAGGCCGCAGAGGAACTCCGTGTACGCGACGGGGTCGCGCATCACCCGGTGGCGGCCATCGACCGTCACATGGGCGTCGAGCCCCTGCCGCAGCCACCCCGGCATCGCCTTCACCAGCGTCTCCACGGCGTCCGCCGTCCCGTCGGCGATCTGGGCCACCCCTGCGGACACATGTGCTACCCGCTCGGCGATCTCCGCCGGCTGACCGGCCTCGCGGGCCTCCGATCGCCACAGAGCGACCATGGCGGCCTTCTCCTCGTCGCCGCAATGCATGCCGAGGAGCATCGGCAAACCCTTTTCACCGGCGAGTTTCACGCTTTTCGGCGACGTGCAGGCGACGATCACCTCGGGGCCCCGCGGACCGTCCCCGAGAAGCTCGTCGGTGCGGGGCACCACGGCCACCTCGCGGAAGCCGAACCGCTCTCCGCGACCCGCCACCCGGGGCTTGTCCAGCCAGTCGAGCAGCAGCTCCAGAGCCGCCGGGAAGCCCCGCTCGTACGCCGGGAGCCCGCCTCCGAACACTTCGAGGTCGACCCAGGGACCGCCGCGCCCCACCCCGAGGGAGAAGCGCCCGCCGCTGGTCAGATGCAGGAGCGCGGCCTGCTCACCGAGCATGACCGGGTGCTGGTTCGGCAGTACGCTCACCGCCGTGCCCACGCGGATCCTGCGGGTGCGGCCGAGCAGCAGGGCGGCCAGCGTCGTGGCGGACGGGCACACCCCGTACGGCACGAAATGGTGCTCCGCCAGCCAGACGGAGTCGAGTCCGGCCCCCTCCGCGACCTCGGCGGAGCGGACGGCCCGGTGCAGGGCCTCACCCTGTCCCTGGCCCGGGAACTGAGCTGCCAGAACGAACGTTCCTACGCGCATCGCCTTGTGCCTCCTTACGGCCGACGCGGCTTTCCCTCCACCGGCAACAACGTCTGACACGTGCCAAAGGCACGGTCCACGGTGAAGTTGTTGCGATTTTCCGGTAACCCACCCGCCACGGAGGTGCTCATCCGTCACTCCAGACACAGGGTGTCCGCAGGTGCCTCTAGGCTGGTCGGAACAGTCTGCCCGTGCCCGCCCCGTGAGGTGTCCCGTGTCCCCGCGCCGCAACCGCCCCCGAGGCGGCGAGAGTCCTACCGGCAACGCACGAGAGGCGGCGGAGCGGTACGGCGGGGGAGGGGCCACCGAGAGCTGGCAGGGCGAGGAGTGGTCGGTGCGCCCGGTGAGCGGCGCGAGCGCGGCGGGCAAGCGCTACCGCTGCCCCGGCTGCGACCAGGAGATCCCGTCCGGGGTCCCGCACCTCGTCGCCTGGCCGGAGTTCGGCGGGGTCGACGACCGCAGACACTGGCACAAGGCCTGCTGGAACGCGAGGGACCGCCGCACCACACGGGTGCAGCGGTCCAGGAACGCTCCGCGCTACTGAGCCGGGAGTCCGCCGTTACGGCTCAGACGTCCCGCCGGTCCAGCGACAGCAGGGCGCCGGCCATGACCACCACGGTCACGCCGGCGATGATCCACAGCGGCTCCCAGCCGGCCGGGCCGGAGGTGGTCATCGACACCCCGTACATCGCGCCGATCTGGTTGGGGATCGAGTACTCGAACAGCGCCTGCTGCACAGCGGCCAGCGACCGCGAGAACATGAACATCGCCAGCACGAGCGGGAGCAGCACCACCGCGATCATGACCGTGATGGCACCCGCGGAGTGCCGGACGAGGGTGCCCAGGGCCAGTGCCAGCAGCCCGAGCGTCGCGAGGTAGAGACCGATCCCCACCGTGGAGCGCACCCAGTAGCCGGTCTCGGGTGTGGCGCCGCCCAGGATGGCCGTCTGCAGGACGCCGACGATCCCGGTGGTCACGGTCGTGATCGTGAAGGTGAGCAGGAAGAAGACGACCGACTTCGCGGTCAGCATCCGCACCCGGCTCGGGCACGCGGTCAGCGTCGTACGGATCATTCCCGTGCCGTACTCGGACGAGATGGTCAGCACGCCGAGCGTGATCACGCAGATCGTCGCGGGGAGCACGCCGAAGAAGCCGATGCTGAGCACGGGGGTGTCGCCCAGGGGCGCGTCCGACGCGTTCACGGCCAGCGCGACGAGCAGTCCGACGCCGACCAGGAGCACGATCATCACGCCGAGCGTCCACATCGTGGAGCGCACGGAGCGGATCTTCGTCCACTCGGATGCGATCGCGTCACCGAGGCCGGGGGTACGCACGGGGATGGGTGAAGCGTACAGGCCGGGCAGGACATCCTGGTCCTGCCGAGGCTCCGGGGGAGTCCGGTGCGCCTGGGGCGGCGGCATCGTCATCGGGTGTCCTCACTGCTCCTGCGCTCGGTACGGTCCGCGGCGGGCGCGGGCGCCTGCCCGGCTTGGGGGGCACCGGCCGGCGGCCCGTGCCCCGGGGGCGGCGGCGCGTACCAGCCCTGCTGCGGGACCTGGGGCGGGGGCCCGGGCGCGTCATCGTACTGCTCGTCGCCCGGCAGCAGCTCGTGACCGGGCTGTCCGAAGGGGGGTGGCGGCGGCTGGAGCCCTTCCTTGGCGTCCGCTGTCGAGCGGTAGTCCACGGCGCTCTGCGTCATCCGCATGTACGCCTCCTCCAGTGACGCCTGGTGCGGGGAGAGCTCCCACAGCCGGACGTCCGCCGCGTGCGCCAGATCGCTGATCCTGGGGAGCGGCAGCCCGGTGACGCGCAGGGCACCGCCCGGCTCCGTCATGACCCCGCCGCCCGCCTCCGTCAGCGAGGACGTCAGCTTCTCCCGTTCCTGGGGCCGGTCGGCGGGGACCCGCACCCGTGCGAAGTCCGCGGAGTTGGCGGAGATGAACTCCTTGATGCTCATGTCGGAGAGCAGCTGCCCGCGGCCGATCACGATCAGATGGTCGGCGGTGACCGCCATCTCACTCATCAGGTGGCTGGAGACGAAGACGGTGCGGCCCTCGGACGCCAGCTGCTTCATCAGATTGCGCACCCAGAGGATGCCCTCGGGGTCGAGCCCGTTGACCGGCTCGTCGAAGAGCAGCACCTGCGGGTCGCCGAGCAGTGCCGCCGCGATCCCCAGCCGCTGGCCCATCCCGAGGGAGTAGCCGCTGGAGCGCCTCTTCGCGACGTCCTGGAGCCCGACGACGCCCAGGACCTCGTCCACCCGGGCCGCCGGGATACCCGCAAGCTGGGCCAGGCTCAGCAGGTGGTTACGGGCGCTGCGTCCGCCGTGCACGGCCTTGGCGTCGAGCAGCGCCCCGACCTGGCGCGGGGCGTTGGGGAGACCGCGGAAGGCGTGACCGCCGATCGTGACATGTCCGGACGTGGGCCGGTCGAGGCCGAGCATCATACGCATGGTGGTGGACTTGCCCGATCCGTTGGGACCGAGGAATCCCGTGACGGCGCCGGGCCGCACCTGGAAGGAAAGGTTGTGCACGGCCGTCTTCGCGCCGAAGCGCTTGGTCAGGCCGACTGCCTCGATCATTCTCCAGCCCCATCGACATCTTTTCCGTCGGGGCCCAGGCCCGCGGCCGCACGCCCCCGTAAGAGTAAGGAGGATAACCAGCCGTGCATGGTTCCGGCCAAGCCGTCGTGCGGAGCGTCGGAGCCTTCCCGACCGCTCAGGCGTCCCGCTTCTTCAGCACGAGGTAGGCGCCGAGCAGGGATGCCACCACCCACAGTGCCATGATCCCCATCCCGGCCCACGGCCCGTACGGTCCGGGGTTGCTGTTCATGGCGTCCGGGACCACCTGCATGATCTTGGAACCGGCCTGGTCGGGGAAGTAGCGGGCCACGCTCTTGGCACCCGGGACCGCCGTCAGGATCTGGGAGACCAGGAAGAAGAACGGCATCAGGATGCCGAGCGACAGCATGGAGCTGCGCAGCATCGTGGCGACGCCCATGGAGAAGACCGCGATCAGGCCCATGTAGAGGCCACCGCCGAACACCGCGCGCAGCACGTTCTCCGCGCCGATGTCGGTGCCGTGGTCACCGAGGAGGGCCTGGCCGAGGAAGAAGGTCACGAAGCTGGTGAGCAGGCCCACCACCAGCGCCAGGACGCCCGCCACCGCGATCTTGCTGAAGAGGAACATCCCGCGCTTCGGCACGGCCGCGAGCGAGGCCCGGATCATGCCGGAGCTGTACTCCGTGCCCACCACCAGGACACCGAAGACGACCATCGCGAGCTGCCCCAGGATCATTCCGGAGAAGCTCACGTACGTCGGGTCGAAGGTGGCACGCTCGGCGGTGGAGAGATCGTCGAACTGGCTCTTCAGCAGGGCGCTCAGCCCCGCGCCCATGGCGACGGTGACGACGAACGCCGAGATCAGCGTCCAGGTGGTCGACGAGACCGTACGGATCTTGGTCCACTCGGAATTCAGGACCGCGGGTACCGATGTCATCGCCGTCACACCCCGTTCGTGCGGCCGTCGGCCGCGCCGCCGCCGGTCTGCTGGTTCCACTGGTCGCCCCACTGCGGTCCCACCGGCGGTGGCTGTGCACCGCCGGCGTCGGAGTGGGCGTGGTATTCGACGGAGCCCGCCGTCATCTGCATGAAGGCCTCCTCCAGGGAGGCCCGCTGGGCACTGAGCTCGTGCAGCACGATCCCGTTCCGGCCGGCGAGCTCACCGAGCCGCTCCGGGGCCTGGCCGTCGATCTCCAGGGTGCCGTTGCCCGACTCCACCGCGATGATGCCCTCGGCGTGCAGCAGGTCGCGCAGGCGCTCCTGCTCGGGGGAGCGCATCCGCACGAAGCTGCGGGAGTTCTCGTGGATGAAGTCGGCCATCGAGGTGTCGGCGAGCAGCCTGCCCTGTCCGATGACGATCAGGTGATCGGCCGTCAGGGCCATCTCACTCATCAGGTGCGAGGAGACGAAGATCGTCCGGCCTTCCGAAGCGAGGGTCTTCATCAGGTTCCTGATCCAGTGAATGCCCTCGGGGTCGAGACCGTTGACCGGTTCGTCGAACATCAGGATCTCCGGGTCGCCGAGCAGCGCCGCCGCGATCCCCAGCCGCTGGCCCATGCCGAGCGAGAAGCCCTTGGACTTCCTCTTCGCCACCGCGCTCAGGCCCACCGTGTCCAGCACGTGGGAGACCCGGCTCGCCGGGATGCGGTTGCTCTGGGCGAGACACAGGAGGTTGTTGTACGCGCTGCGCCCGCCGTGCATCGACTTGGCCTCCAGCAGCGCCCCGATGTGCTTGAGCGGCTCCTGGAGATCGCGGTAGTGACGGCCGTCGATGCGCACCGTGCCGCTGGTCGGGTTGTCGAGGTCGAGCATCATCCGCATGGTCGTGGACTTGCCCGCCCCGTTCGGGCCGAGGAACCCCGTCACCACCCCCGGTCTGACCCGGCATGACAGATGGTCCACGGCAACCTTGTTGCCGTAGCGTTTGGTGAGGCCGTCGAGCTCGATCATGCGCTCACGCTAGAACGCCCGCGCGCCCGGCGCCACCACAAAGGCGGAACCGGGCGCGCGAAGAGTACGGCCGATGTACGTACCGTGGCTCAGCGGGTCTGCTGGGCCGGGACGCCGGGGGCTGCGGCGTCCTCCTCCGCGGGGGAACCGGCGGCGGCGACCGCGGCACCCGTCAGCGTCGCCAGCATCTCGCGGACGTTGGTCAGCTGGGCGTTGATCGAGTCGCGGCGGTTGGTGAGCGCCGCCAGCTCGCGCTCCGACTCGCTGCGGATCCGGTCGGCCTTGGCGTTGGCGTCCGCCACGATGTCCTCGGCCTGACGCTGTGCCGTCTCCACCGTCTGACGGGCCCGGCGCTCGGCGTCCGTACGGAGCTTCTCGGCCTCCAGGCGGAGCTGCTCCGCCCGGTGCTCGATCTCGGCGAGACGCTTCTCGGCCTTCGCCTGACGGGACGCGAGGTCGCGCTCCGACTGCTCACGGCGCTTGGCGAGGTTCGTCTCGAAGTCCGTGGCGGCCTGGGCGGCCTTGGCCCGGGTCTCCTCGAAGAGCGCGTCCGCCTCCTCGCGCTTCTGCTGGGCGTCCTTCTGGGCGTCCGAGCGCAGCGTGCTCGCTTCGCCCTTGGCCTTCTCGACGATGCGGACACCGTCGTCCTCGGCCTTCGCCTTGCGCTCGGCGGCGAACGTCTCCGCGTCGTTGCGCACCTGCTGGGCGGCCGACTCGGCCAGCTCACGGTGCTGCTCGGCCGCGCGACGGGCCTCCTCACGCAGGTCCTTCGCCTCCTCCTCTGCGAGGCGGAGGATCTTCTCCACGCGGGCGCCGAGCCCGGCGTACGACGGCTCGGCGTCGTTGACCTGGGCCTGGGCGTTCTGCGTTTCGAGGTGGAGTTCCTCGATGCGCTTTTCCAGAGAGGTGATACGGGCGAGGGCGCTGTCACGGTCGGCGACGAGTTTGGTAATGCGGTCGTCCACCTGACCGCGGTCGTATCCACGTCGCACGAGCTCGAAGCCGAAGGGGGAGGAAGGGTCGCTCATGGGGTTCCTGTCGAATGAGACCGGTGAGGTGTTAGAGGGAATCCTAGGGGCCGAAGCGGCGTGTCAGCGTGAAGATGCCGCTTTGGTATGGAGAATGACACCCCTTTTGAGTGGCTGCCCCCCGAAAGCGCTTGCGACTCGGAGGTTTGAATGTTCATGGCGAGGTCCGCGTACGGCTATCCGTCCGACGCCTTGCCACCCGACCGGGTACCGGCTGCCGCGCCGGCCTTGACGCCCCCCGCGCCGCCGCCGGCGGACTTGCCCGCTCCGCCCGGAGTCTCGAAAGACTCCAACGCCTCCAGAACATCCTGGACACGGGAGATCTCCGTATTGATGTCCTCGCGTCTGCGGACCAGCAGATCCAGCTCCCGACGGCCCTCGTCGACCATCTGCTCCGCCTCGGCCTCGGCATCGGCGCGCAGCTTCTCGGCCACCCGGGTCAGCTCGGCCTTCTTGGTCTCGGCCTCCTTGAGGAGCGACTCGGCGCGCTTCACGGCGGCGATACGCACCTTGCTCGCCTCCGAATTCGCGTCCGCCAGCAGCTCCTTGGCCTTGGCCTCCGCCTCGGCCCGCTGCTCGGTGGCCGCCTTCATCAGCTTGTCGACGCGCTCGCCCGCCGTCTTCATCTGCTCGGAGGTCTCGCTCCTGGCGCGCTCGTGCAGCGCCTCGACCTCGCTCTCGATCCGTGCCCTGAGCTCCTCCGCACGCTCCCGGGTCGCGGTGGCGTCCCGGCGGGCGCCGACGAGCAGCTCGTCCGCGTCCGTACGGGCCCGCTCCACCAGGGAGTTGCCCTCGACCGTCGCCTCCGAGGTGATCCGGACGGCCTCGTTGCGCGCGGCGCCGACCATGCTGTCGGACTGCTGCTCGGCCTCGGTGGCGGCGCGCAGCGCCTCCTCCTGGGCCTTGTTGATGAGCTGGTCGGCCTGTTCGGCGGCGTCGGCACGGCGTTTCGCCGCGGACTCGCGCGCCTCGTCGAGCAGCCGGTCCGCCTCCTGGCGGGCCTCGGCGCGCAACCGCTCGGCCACGGACTCGGCCTCGGCGCGTACCTTCTCCGACTCCTCGCGGGTGCGGGCCGCGTGCTCCTGGGCCGAACCGACGGTCTGTGCCGCCTCGGCACGCAGCCGCTCCGCCTCGTCGGTCGCCTCCGACACGAAGCGCTCCGACTGCTCGGTGGCCTCGGTGCGGATCCGCTCGCTCTCGGTCGTCGCCTCGGCCATGAGCCGGTCGGCCTGCGCCGCGGCCTCGGAGCGGATCCGGTTGGCGTCCTCACGGGCCTCGCCACGGGCACGCGAGGCGTCCTGCTCCGCCGACGCGAGGGCGTCCGACGCCTCCGTGCGGACGCGCTGGCTGTACTCCGAGGTGTCCGAGCGCAGCTTCTCCGACTCGGTGATGGCCTCGGACACGGTCCGCTCGGCCAGGGTCTTGGCGGCCTCCGCCTCCTCGTGCGCGACCTGGCGGACGCGGTTGGCGTCCTCGGTGGCCCGCTCGCGCTCGGCGTAGGCGTCGGACCTGACCCGGTCCGCCTCCTCCTGTGCCTCGGTCCTCGTCCGCTCGGCCGCGTGCTCGGCGGCGGACCGCAGGCCGGTGATCTCCTCCTCGGCCTGCTCTTGAAGCCCGGCGACGGAGTCCCGCACCTGCTGGGCGGTCTGCTCGGCCGCCGACACCAGCTCGGCGGCCCGGATCTCCGCCTCCTCGACCAGCCGCTCGGCCTCGGCCTGGGCACCCTCGACCCGCTTGCGGGCGGAGGCGAGGAGTTCCTCGCTCTGCTCGCGGGCGCGCTCGCGCTCCTGCTCCGCCTCGGCACGCGCCGAGCCGAGTGTCTCCTCGGCGGTACGGCGCCGGCGGTTGGCCTCCTCCTGGGCGGCGGCCAGCGCCTCGGCCGCCTCGGTGCCGACCCGCTCCGCGGCTGCCGCCGCCTCCGAGCGGACCCGGTCGGCGCTCTCCTGCGCCTCGTTCTTCAGCCGCTCCGCCTCGGTCGCGGCCTCGGTGCGCAGCCGTACGGCCACGGTCTCGCCCTCGGCGCGGGACTGCGCGGCGTCCGCCGCGGCCTCGGTGCGCAGGCTCTCGGCCTCCGTCGTGGCCTGCTCCTGGAGCGCCCGGATCCGCTCCGCGGCCTCCGAACGCAGCCGCTCGGACTCCTCGCTCGTCTCGCGGCGGATCCGCTCCGCCTCCGCACGCGCCTCGCCGAGCGCCTCCTCCGCGGCGGTGACCCGCGACTCGGCCTCGGTGTGCAGCCGGGTCAGCTCGTCGGCCGCCTCGGCCTTGCGCTCCTCTATCCCGCGCTCGTTCTCCTCGCGCAGCTCTTCGGCCGCCGTCTCGGCGGCGGCGGTCAGGGCTGCGGCCTGCTCCTCGGCGTCGGCGCGCAGCTTCTCCGCCTCGGCGCGGCTGCGCTCCAGCGCTTCCTCGGCCTGCTTGCGCAGGGTGGCGGCACGCTCGGCCGCCTCGGTCCTGACGCGCTCGCTCTCGGCGCCTGCGGAGGTCCGCAGCTCCTCGGCGTCGGTCTTGGCCTCGGTGAGCAGCTCCTCGGCGGTGCGGGCGCCCTCCTCCAGCTGCTGGACGGCCTCCCTGCGGGCCTCGCCGCGGATCCGCTCGCCCTCGGCCACGGCCTCGGAGCGCAGCTGTTCGGCCTCGCCGCGGAGCCGGCGGGCCTCCTCCTGCAGCTCGACGGTCTTGGCCCGGTACTCCTTGGTGTCGTCCTTGGCCGCGCCCTTGAGCTGGTCGGCCTGCTCGGCGGCCTCGCCGCGCAGCTTCTCCGCCTCGGCCTCGGCCTCGCGGCGGATCCGGTCGGCTTCCTCGCTCGCGGCCCTGGTGGTCGACCTGGCGTCGTCGGACGCCTTGGTCAGGACCTCCTCGGCGCTCCTCGCCGCCTTCGCGAGCTGGGCCGCGGCGTCCTCGGCGGCCACGGTGCGGGCCTTCTCGGCCGCCTCGGCGACCACCCGCTCGGCCTCGGCCCGGGCATCGGCGAGAGCCTGCTCGGCCTCTTCCTTGAGCGACTCGGACTGCTTCGTCGCCTCGCCGACCAGACGGGCGATCTCGGACTTGGCCGTACGGGTGCGCTGCTCGTTCTGCGACTCGGCGCCGGCCAGCCGCTTGACCGCGGCCTCCTTCGCGTCGGCGACTACCTTCTCGGCCTCAAGACGGGCCTCGCGCAGCCGGGTCTCGGCCTCCTGCACGCGCTGCTCGGCGGTGCGGTTCAGCTCCGCGGTCCGCTGCCGGGTCTCCTCGGTCTCCGAGGTGGCCGTCGAGCGCAGCTGCTCGGCGTGGCTGGTCGCCTCCTGGGCCTGCGTGGACGCGGCGTCGAGCAGCCGCTCGGCGTCCCTGCGGGCGCGCAGCAGCGCGGCCTCGGCATCCGCACGGGCCGACTCCGCCTCGGAGTTGACGCGTCGGCGGGTCTCCTCGGCGAGCCGGGCGGCCTCGGCTCGGGCGTCGGCCAGCGACTGCTCCGCCTCGGTGCGTGACTCGTCCAGGAGCCGGCGCGCCTGGGACTCGGTCCTGGCCCGCAACTGCTCGGCCCAGGCGACGTTCTCGTTGACGTGGGACTCGACGGTCTGGCGGCGCTCCGCCAGCTCCTGGTCGAGCTGCTGGCGCCGTTGCACGGCCTCGGTGTGCAACTCGGCCTGAAGCCTGGCCTGGTGCTCCGCGTGCTCCTGGAGGATCCGCTGCGTCTGTGCCCTGGCCTCGCGCAGCTCACGCTCGGCGTCCGTACGCAGCTGGTCGGCCTGGACCTGGGCGTTACGCAGCATCTGTTCGGCCTGGTAGCCGATGTCCGCGCTGTCGTGGGCGGGACGGGTCGCCAGACTGCGCCGTGCCTCGTGCAGCTTGGCGCGCAAGACCTCGACCTGGTAACCGAGGTCCTCGGCGTGCTGGACGGCCTTCTCCCGGTCGGTCTTCAGCCGGTCCATCTCGGCTTCGAACCGCGAGAGATGGTCGTCGTCAGCTCGGTGGCTCTGCTGGCTCTCGTAGCCCCGCACTGCGCGGTCCCATCCTTCCCCAAGCTCTCAACATCGTTCGAGCAGGGGATACCCCGACCCTGGTCGCAATTCTCCATACGAGGACCGCCCGCCGGCGAGCGGTCCTCCGGGGAATGGTGACAGATCAAAGGTGGGGACGCGGCGCGGCCCCGACCCGGCCCCGGCCCGGAACCGCCCACTCTACCGGGCCGGGTATGCGTCAGGTCAGTGCTCCGTCGCGGAGGTGACCAGTTCGGTCAGCACGCCGTGGCAGTCCTTGGGGTGGAGGAAGGTGATCCGGGAGCCCATCGAACCGGTCCTGGGCTCGTCGTACAGCACCCGTACGCCCTTTTCGCGGATGTCCGCGGCGTCCCCGTCGACGTCCGCCGTCCCGAACGCGATGTGGTGCACGCCCTCACCGTTCTTTTCCAGCCACTTGCCGACCGCGGAGTCCTCGCGGGTCGGCTCTAGCAGCTGGAGGTACGAAGCCCCGCCGTCCGAGGTGTCGTTGATCTTCAGCATGGCCTCCCGCACACCCTGCTCCTCGTTGATCTCGGTGTGGTGCACCTCGAAGCCGTACGTCGCACGGTAGAACTCCACCGTCCTGTCGAGGTCGAAGCAGGCGATTCCGATGTGGTCGATTCGCGTCAGCATGGAACCAGTGCAGCGCCCCCGGGATGGTTACGCAACGTGCGCGCGATCACACCGACTGCCGGATGACTGGGGGCGTACTGCTCAGTACATTCAAGTAAACCCTCGTTCACAACCGATCCCAAGGGGCTGCGCCTCATGTCAGGAACGACCGGAACCACCTCAGTGATCGTCGCGGGCGCGCGGACGCCCATGGGCCGTCTTCTCGGCTCGCTGAAGAGCTTCTCCGGAGCCGACCTCGGAGGTGTCGCCATCAAGGCGGCGCTGGACCGGGCCGGGATCGGAGGGGACCAGGTCGAGTACGTGATCATGGGCCAGGTGCTCCAGGCCGGGGCAGGGCAGATCCCGGCACGCCAGGCGGCGGTCAAGGCAGGCATCCCGCTGAACGTCCCCGCGCTCACCGTCAACAAGGTGTGTCTCTCGGGACTCGACGCCATCGCGCTGGCCGACCAGCTGATCCGTGCGGGCGAGTTCGACGTCGTGGTGGCGGGCGGCCAGGAGTCCATGACCAACGCCCCGCATCTGCTCCCGAAGTCCCGCGAGGGATACAAGTACGGCGCGATCGAGCTGCTCGACTCCATGGCGCACGACGGCCTCACCGACGCCTACGAGAACATCCCGATGGGTGAGTCCACCGAGAAGCACAACACCCGTCTGGGCCTGGCCCGCGCCGACCAGGACGAGATCGGGGCCCTGTCCCACCAGCGCGCCGCCGCCGCCCGGAAGAACGGCATCTTCGAGGCCGAGATCACCCCGGTCGAGATCCCGCAGCGCAAGGGCGACCCGGTCCTCTTCTCCCAGGACGAGGGCATCCGCGCCGAGACGACCGCCGAGTCCCTGGGCAAGCTGCGCCCCGCCTTCACCAAGGACGGCACGATCACCGCGGGAACCTCGTCGCAGATCTCCGACGGTGCCGCCGCCGTCGTCGTCATGAGCAAGGCCAGGGCCGAGGAGCTGGGCCTGGAGTGGATCGCCGAGATCGGGTCCCACGGGAATGTGGCCGGCCCGGACAACTCGCTCCAGTCGCAGCCGTCCAACGCCATCCGGCACGCCCTGAAGAAGGAGGGCATCGGTGTGGAGGACCTCGACCTCATCGAGATCAACGAGGCCTTCGCGGCTGTCGCGGTCCAGTCGATGAAGGACCTCGGCGTCACCTCCGACAAGGTGAACGTGAACGGCGGCGCCATCGCGCTCGGCCACCCCATCGGGATGTCGGGCGCCCGGGTGGTGCTGCACCTGGCGCTGGAGCTGAAGCGGCGCGGCGGCGGCACCGGGGCGGCGGCGCTGTGCGGCGGCGGTGGTCAGGGCGACGCGTTGATCATCCGCGTACCGGGCAAGTAGTACGTCGTACGAGCGAGGAGCGAGGAGGCCGAGCGTGAAGGTGGACGTCCCCACCCTGGTCGAGCAGGCGCGTGAGGGCAGGCCGCGTGCGGTGGCCCGGCTCATCTCCCTGGTGGAGGGCGCCTCGCCGCAGCTGCGTGAGGTGATGGCCGCCCTGGCACCGCTCGCCGGCCACGCCTACGTCGTCGGCCTGACCGGATCGCCGGGTGTCGGCAAGTCCACCTCGACCTCGGCGCTGGTCTCCGCCTACCGCAAGGCCGGCAAGCGCGTCGGGGTGCTGGCCGTCGACCCGTCGTCGCCGTTCTCCGGGGGCGCGCTCCTCGGCGACCGGGTCCGGATGTCGGACCACGCCTCCGACCCGGGCGTCTACATCCGCTCGATGGCCACCCGTGGCCACCTGGGCGGCCTCGCCTGGTCGGCGCCCCAGGCGATCCGGGTGCTGGACGCGGCGGGCTGCGACGTGATCCTCGTGGAGACGGTGGGGGTCGGCCAGTCCGAGGTGGAGATCGCCTCCCAGGCCGACACCTCCGTCGTCCTCCTCGCCCCCGGCATGGGCGACGGCATCCAGGCGGCGAAGGCCGGAATCCTGGAGATCGGCGATGTGTACGTGGTGAACAAGGCCGACCGGGACGGCGCCGACGCCACCGCGCGCGAGCTCAACCACATGCTGGGTCTCGGGGAGTCCCGGGGGCCCGGCGACTGGCGGCCACCGATCGTCAAGACGGTCGCCGCCCGTGGGCAGGGCCTCGACGAGGTCGTCGAGGCCCTGGAGAAGCACCGGGCGTGGATGGAGGAGCACGGCGTGCTGGCCCGGCGGCGTACGGCGCGGGCGGCCCGCGAGGTCGAGACGATCACCGTCACGGCGCTCCGTGAGCGGATCGCCGATCTGCACGGCGACCGCAGGCTGGACGCGCTGGCGGAACGGATCGTGGCCGGCGGCCTCGACCCGTACACGGCGGCGGACGAGCTGATCGCGGGACTCACCGGCGGAAGCTGACGGCTCCCGGGCGGCGTGCGGGCCGCCCGGGGCCGCCGAGCACGCCAGCGCGTCGCGTGGGGTCCGTCAGTTGTCGTCGCCGCCGTGGTTCCCGGACACCTCGGCGGTCTCCGCGTCCACGTCCAGCTCGTGGTTGCCGCCGTCCTTGCCCCTGACGACGACGTCCCAGACCAGCGTGTTCTCGTCGGCGTCCAGGTCCACGGACGTCACCGTGCCGGGCTCCGCCTTGCGTGCGGCCTCCACCGCGTCGATCACCGAGACGGGGCTCGAACCGGGCACCGGGCGCCGGTTGTTGGAGTCGCCACGGTCGGACAGCACCTTCGCGTCGTCCGCGTCGATCTTCACGTCGTGCCAGACCTTGTCGGAGCCGTACACATCGAGCTCCCAGACAAGCCCGTCGCTGTCGTCGTCCTCCAGCTCCGCCTCGGTCACCCGGCCCGGGACGGCCTTCAGCGCGGCGGCCACGGCGTCGTCGACGGTGACCGAGTCGCTCGTCACCGAGACCGGGGCCGAGTCGCCGCGGCCGCTGTCGTTGTCGTTGTCGCCGCCGCCGTTCTTGTCGCTGCACCCGGCCAGGCCGCCGATGAGTACGGCTGCGGTGAGGGCGATGACGGCGATGTTGCGCTGCATGAGGGGCTCCCCGAGGATGTGCGGTCCGATGGGGTACACACTGCCCCACCGATGCTGAACGCAGCCTGAAGTCACGTCAACTAACTCGGCCCTGAAGGGACCGAGCTTGGGGGCTGAGTCCTTGTCAGGGCGTTGCTTATGCTCCCGGCTACCCCCTACGGCAGGGTGGTCACGGGGCACATCCACCGGTCGGCGCGTTATGCGGGGACCGGGTCGGGCATGTTGACGAATACCCACGCCGAGCGTGCGCGGTCGCGCACGTTGACCCCGGCGACGTGGTCGGCGGGCCCAGCGAGGCCGCACCGCCGACAGGAGAAGTGGTCCCGGGTGGGCCGGTTGACCCGTTCGGTGTTCCCGCAGCGCGGGCAGCGCTGCGAGGTGTAGGCCGGATCCACCTCCAGGTAGGGCACCCCGGCGCGGCGCGCCTTGTATTCGATGAAGGTGCCGAGTTGGTGGAAGGGCCAGGAGGACAGTCGTGCTCGCTGGTCGCGTCGAACCGTGACCCGCTCGCGGATGCCCCTCAGTTCTTCCAGAGCGATGCCGCGTTCGGTGCGTTGGGCGACAGCAACGACTGTCTTGGCGATCTTGTGGTTGATGTGCGTGGCGTGCCGGGCCTCCCGGCGCGCCCGCTTCTTCAGCAGCTGTTTGG
Organism: Streptomyces sp. NPDC048565; assembly: GCF_040650935.1. Lineage (NCBI taxonomy): Bacteria > Bacillati > Actinomycetota > Actinomycetes > Kitasatosporales > Streptomycetaceae > Streptomyces > Streptomyces sp. NPDC048565. The sequence continues at coordinate 18,266 of NZ_JBEZIH010000032.1, read as the reverse complement.
AGGACCGTGTCCCTTTGGCCTGGATCTCGGCCTTCTTGCGTGCCTGCCACCTGCGGTATCGGCCGAGGCGGCGCCCGGAGTGGTTGTCGCCGTCGCTGGTGGTGGCGAGGTTGGCGATACCGCGGTCCACTCCGATCCAGCCCTTGGGCTCGAACACCTCCGGCTCGGGGATGTCGATGGTGGCGACCAGGAACAGCTTTCCGTCCCGCTGGACCAGGTCGGACTCACCCTGGCGGTGCTCGGCGAGCTGCTTGAGCGCCCCAGCCGAACAGGCGAAGCGGATGTTCTTGATCCGGCCCGTGAGCGTCCAGATCGACACCGTTCGCGTGTCGTAGTTCCACGACAGACACCGGTCGTCGTAGGTGTGCGCCGCATCCGGTCGGAACACGATCGGCTTGGACTCCGCCTTCACGCGCCGCTTCGAGCCCGCAGCACAGCCCGCGCAGCTCACGGACCGATCCCTTCAACCCGAAATGCCGGTAGGAGCCCTCCGACACCCAACAGGCCGCCTCGTTCGCCGCGCGCAGGGTCGACTCGACAGCCGACGCCTGCACGGCATCCGGCACGAGCTTGACCTGCACCACGAGCTTCATAACGATGACCGTACAAACCTCACCGGACATGTGGGCGACTTCCGTAAACCAGTCCCACCTTCCAGCGAACCAGCGACCACCTGTTCGACCCCGGCGTTCTCCGGCTCCGCCGGACACCCCCTTCCGGACACCCCCTTCCGGGCGCGGAGCGCCCGGAAGGGGGTGTCCGGGGTTCCTCGCAAGATCACGCTGAAGTCGTCTTCAGGTTGTCTTTGGGAGGCTGTCCCCATGCGCCTGTTGATCGTGGAGGACGAGAAGCGTCTTGCGGTGTCCCTGGCCAGGGGACTCACCGCCGAGGGCTTCGCCGTGGATGTCGTGCACGATGGCCTCGAAGGGCTGTACCGGGCCCGCGAGGGCGTCCACGATCTCGTGGTCCTGGACATCATGCTGCCCGGCATGAACGGCTACCGGGTCTGTGCCGAGCTGCGTGCCGCCGGCCACGACGTGCCGATCCTGATGCTGACCGCCAAGGACGGGGAGTACGACGAGGCCGAGGGCCTCGACACCGGCGCCGACGACTATCTGACCAAGCCGTTCTCGTACGTCGTGCTCGTGGCCCGGGTGCGGGCGCTGCTGCGCCGCCGGGGCAGCAGCACCGCCTCTCCGGTGCTGACCGTGGGCACGCTGCGGGTGGAGACCGCCGCCCGCCGGGTTCACCGTGAGGACGACGAAGTCGCCCTCACGAACAAGGAGTTCGCCGTACTGGAGCAGCTCGCGCTGCGGGCCGGTGAGGTGGTCAGCAAGGCCGACATACTGGAGCACGTCTGGGACTTCGCCTACGACGGCGACCCGAACATCGTCGAGGTCTACATCAGCGCCCTGCGCCGCAAACTCGGCGCGGATTCCATCAGTACGGTGCGCGGTGCCGGCTACCGCCTGGAGTCGTCGTGAGGTCCGTACGGGCCCGGGCCGCCCTAGGCGCGGCCCTGGTGGTCACCGTGGCCCTGGTGGCCGCCGGGCTTGTCGTGCTCCAGGTGCTGCGCGACAACCTGACGGACCGGGCCGGTCTTGAGGCGGAGGTCGTGGCGCGCGAGGTGGCCGGGCAGGTCGCTCTGGATGTGCCGTACGAGGATCTCGACCTGAGCGACGAGGACGTCCACCCGGTCCAGGTGACCGACGAGGAAGAGCACGTGCTGTTCGTCTCGGAGGGTCTTGAGGCCGTTTCGGGGACCGCGACGTCGGACGTCACCCCGGGGCGCTCGGGATCGGGGTCGGTCGGGAGCCCCGATGACCACTCGGGCGACGGCGACGGCGACGGCGACGGCGACGACAGCGACGACGGCGACGACGGCGACGACACGGACCGCGGTGAAGTGTCGTCCGACGACCCCGACTTCAGCAACGGCAGCGCCACCGTCGAGGGCTACACGGCCGACTTCCGCTTCGCCGCCGTCGAGGCCGTCACACGGGCGGGCCTCCCGGTGATCGTCCATGCGGGCGCCCCGCTCGCCGCCGAACAGGAGGCCGTGGGCTCCGTACGCACCACCATGCTGACCGGGCTGCCCTTCCTGCTGTTCGTCGTCGCGGGGATCACCTGGCTGGTGACCCGGCGCGCGCTGCGCCCGGTCGAGGGCATCAGACGGGAGCTGGCCGCGATCACCGCGTCCGAGGATCTCGGGCGGCGTGTGCCGGAGCCGGACTCGCGGGACGAGATCGCGCGGCTGGCGCGCACGACCAACGAGACCCTCACCGTCCTGGAGGCCTCCGTCGACCGGCAGCGGCGTTTCGTCGCCGACGCCTCGCACGAGCTGCGCAGCCCCATCGCCTCCCTCCGCATCCAGCTGGAGGTGGGGGACGCCCACCCGGAGCTGCTGGACGTGCCCGGAGCGGTCGCCGACACCGTACGGCTGCAGGTGCTGGCCGCCGACCTGCTGCTGCTCGCCCGGCTCGACGCGGGGGAGCGGCCGGGGCGTACGGCGGTCGATCTGGGAGCGCTGGTCCGCGAGGAGGTGTCCCAGCGCGCGGCGGACCGGATCGGTCCTGAGGTGTCGGTTGCGGACACCGGGTCGCTCGACGTCACGGGCTCGCGCGGTCAGCTGGCCCGGGTCGTCGGCAATCTGCTGGACAACGCCCAGCGCCACGCGGAGTGTTCGGTCGCCGTCTCGGTGCGGGCGGACCGGGGCGACGTACTGGTGGAGGTCACCGACGACGGGGCGGGCGTGCCCGAGGCCGAACAGGAGCGGATCTTCGAGCGCTTCGTACGCCTCGACGACGCCCGCAGCCGGGACGACGGCGGGGCCGGGCTCGGCCTGGCCATCGCCCGTGATGTGGCCTCCCGGCACGGAGGCACACTCACGGTCGGCGAAGGGCCGGGCGGCGGGGCGCGGTTCACCCTGCGGCTGCCGGGGCGGCGGCCCGGGGCATGATCCGGACGAAGGGCCCTGGGCACGATCCGGACGAAGGGCCCTGGGCGCTACGGCTTGCCGCGCCGGCCGCGCAGATGCTCCGCGATCGGGGTGAGCGCCGCGTGCAGCTGGGTGAGCTCCTCGGGGGAGAGCAGATCCATGAAGTGCCTGCGCACCGACTCGACATGGTGCGGGGCGACCTTGCGCATCGTCTCGCCGCCCACATCGGTGAGGACCGCGAACAGTCCGCGCCGGTCCGACTCACAGTTCTCGCGGCGGACCAGGCCGGCGTTCTCCATGCGGGTGATCTGGTGCGAGAGCCGGCTCTTGGACTGCAGGGTGGCGGCGGCCAGATCGCTCATCCGCATGCGCTGGTCCTCCGACTCCGAGAGGTTGACCAGGATCTCGTAGTCGTTCATGGTCAGGCCGAACGGCTGAAGGTCCTTCTCCAGCTGATGCGTCAGCAGCCTGCTGACGTCCAGGTGGGTGCGCCAGGCGCACTGCTCCGCATCGGTCAGCCAGCGTGTGGCCGTCTCGGTCTCCATGTATGGATTCTACCTAAGATGTTGAAAGCCGGACGAATTCTGCTGATGTGACCCCGCGCACGCGCCTGCCGGACGTCACACTCCGCAGACTACCGTTCACGGCCCGGAGTGACGGCGCAGGTCCCCGGGCTAGCGGGACGGACGCTGTTGACCGCCGCCGGGCACACCCGCCTCGTGCGGGACCGCGCCCGTTGCCTGGTCGGGCAGCAGCGCCTCGGTCGACTGGAGCAGCACCGTCCCCGCCCCGACGAACTCGAACTGGTGCTCCTCCCCTGAGGTGCCGCCGATCCCGGTGAGCGAGCGCAGCCCGCCGAGCACGCCCGTCATATAGCCGTGGTCGTAGTGGTGGCACGGCGACGGGCAGTCGGCCCACCCCACCAGCGCCTGTGGGTCCACCCGCAGCGGCGGCTCCATGAAGACCACGGGGCCGTTGGACGCGGCGACGAACTTCCCCGTCCCGATCAGCGTCAGGAAGCCCGGCACGATCGACTGCTTCAGCGCCAGCGTCGGCTGGTAGGCCAGCAGATTGCCGGAGCGGATCGTCAGATTGCCGTCGTCCAGGTCGAAGGAGTTCACATCGAAGGCCCGGTCGGCCAGCAGCATCTTGCCGCTGCCCTCGGCCACCACCCAGTCGCTCGCGTGCAGCGGTGAGTGGAAGCTCGAACGGATCAGCCGCTCGAAGCGGCCGTGCCCGATGCCGTTGAACTCGATCTGCCCGTAGTAGGCGATCATCTTGCCCTTCTGCAGGAACCACTGGCTCCCCTTGAGCTCCACGCAGAAGGTGTACGAGTCGACGCTGTCGTCGGACGGCAGCGTCATCGGGTCGTGGATCACCGGTGTGCTCACAGCTTCTCCTCCGACGCCTGGACGTACACCGCTCCGTTGCCGCTGAGCTCCAGCTGGAACGCCTCACCTGAACCGCGGCCCACCATCTCGCGCCAGCCGAGCGCAGTGGAGAGCTTGTTGGTCACGTCCCCGTGGTGGGCGACGTAGGCCTGCGGGTCCACATGCACCGGCCGGCCCGGCGCGATCGGGAGCTCGATCACCCCGCCGTGCGCCATCACGGCGACCGCGCCGTGCCCCTTGAGCGTCGTCGTGAACAGCCCCTGCCCGGTCACCTGGCCGCGCACCATGCCCATCACACCGCCCTGCGAGCCCATGAACATCGTGCCCTGCTGAAGGGTCCCGTCGAAGGCGAGCAGCCGGTCGGCCTCCACGTAGAGGGTGTCGCCGGACAGATTGATCACCTGGATGTGATGGCCGCCGTGGCCGAACATCACCGTGCCGTTCCCCTCGACCGTCATCAGCGGGGTGGCCTCGTTCGTCACCCGCCGGCCGATCATCGACCCGAGGCCGCCCTGTCCGCCCTGGATGTTGGGGGTGAACGAGACATCACCGCGGTACGCGAGCATCGCGCCCCGCTGGCTGTACATCGTCCGGCCGGGCTCCACCACGGCCTCGACCATCCGAGAGTTGATCTCGCGGAACGGCATCAGACATCGCCCCCGATGGTGTTCCGCTCACTGGGCTGTACGTAGACCAGGCCGTCGCCCTCGAAGCGGATCTGGAAGGACTCGCCCGAGCTCTCACCCATGAACGTGCGGAAGTTCACCCCGGACTGGAAGTGCTGCTGGAGTCTGCCCTGGTGGGCGATGTAGGCGCCGGGGTCGACGTTCAGCGGGTACTGGGGCGACACGCGCAGCACCACGGCGGAGCCGTCCGACATGATCGCAGCCTGTCCGGTGCCCTCGACGGTCGTGGTGAACAGGCCGTTGCCGCTCGCCCCGCCACGGAGCCCGGTGAAGGTGGTGCCGGTGCGCAGCCCGGCGTCGGTGGCCAGCAGATTGCTCGCCTCGACGTACAGCTTGTCGCCGTGCAGCGAGACGAGGTTGATCTCGCTCGCCCGGTCGGCGAAATAGCAGGTGCCCTGCCCCTTCACCTCCATCATCACCATCCGCTCGCCGGCCAGCCGGCGGGTCACCATGCCGCGCAGACCCTCACCGCCGCCGGTCATCTTCTTGAACGTCATCCGGCCCTCGTACGCGACCATCGAGCCGTTCTTCGCCTTGACGGCATCACCCGTCAGGTCGACGGAGAGCATCTTGCTGCCTTGGAGTCGGAACATCGCCACGGTGCGACGTTAGCGGCAGTCGCGTCCCGCGCACAGGGCCCGGCGGCCCGACCCGCTGCCCGGTGGGCCCGGGAGCGATGCCACAATGGCAGTGCTTGTGCCTGCGTTCACAAGCCTTATGCCCCCTCCCACCGAAGGTGCCCTCGTGGACATCAAGACCGCTTCCGCCCTGCACCGGCTGCGCCTCATCTCGCTCCCCGAGGCGCTGTCCTTCCCGGCGCTGATCATCTTCGGCTCGGTGCTCAGCCGGGTCTCGGACATCGACTTCCTGATGATGCCGCTCGGCATGCTGCACGGCATCCTCTTCACGATCTACCTGGTGTTCCTGCTGGACGTGTGGTCCAAGGCCAAGTGGCCGTTCAAGCGCGTCGCGCTGTTCTTCCTCCTGGCGGTCCTGCCCTTCGGCGGTCTCTACGGCGAGAAGCTGCTCAAGAGGTACGAGAGCGACGGCGTCATCGCCGCCCGTGCCCGTGCTCAGGGGACGGTCAGCGCATGATCGTCGCCTTCTCCGTCAGCCCCCTGGGTGTCGGCGAGGACGTCGGTGAGTACGTCGCCGACGCCGTCCGTGTCGTCCGTGAGTCCGGGCTGCCCAACCGCACCGACGCGATGTTCACCTCCGTCGAGGGTGAGTGGGACGAGGTCATGGACGTCGTGAAGCGCGCCGTCGCCGCCGTGGAGGCCCGTGCGGGCCGCGTCTCCCTGGTGCTGAAGGCCGACATCAGGCCCGGTGTCACCGACGGTCTGACCTTCAAGGTCGAGACGGTGGAGCGACACCTGGCGGGCTGACCCGCCCACACTCACGAAGAGCCCCCGTACGCGGGGGCTCTTGCCGTTCGGGCGAAGAACGCCCTCGGTCGGACCTGCCGGGTCGACAGGTGGTCCCGTCTCCCCTTCTGTGGGGACATGCGGGAACACCGGCATATCCGACCATGGGAGGCGTGATGCCGTCGGAGGGTCACGACAGCCGCAGCCGTCTCGCGGGTCCGCTCGCGAAGCCGCCGGCGACGCGGTACCGGGTGCGGTTCCGCCGCCCCCGGCGCACCGAGAGGTACCGAATACGAGCGGTCCTCCTGATGGCACTCGCCCCCGCGGTCGCCGGACTGCTGCTGCTCCACGTGCTGTGGCCCAGCCACTGGGCCGTGCGCGGGGAAGGCCGGAGGTGGCTGGTGCTCGCCGACTCCCTGGCACTGGTCTCCGTCGGAGTGATCGAACTGTTCGTGCTCGTCGGGGTGGCCGCCGTCGCCCACGCCGTGTGCGTGGCCAGGGACCCGGTGCCGGTGACGCCCGAGCCCGGCACCGCGCTCGCCTTCCTGCTCACGTACGTGCCCGGCGCGGAACCCCTCACCACGGTGCGGGCCGCCCTGGAGGGTGCCGTACGGGTGCGGCACCCCGGACCGCTGGACGTCTGGCTGCTCGACGAGGGCGACGACCCGGAGGCCAGGATGCTCTGCGCCGAGCTGGGTGTGCACCACTTCACCCGCCTCGGGGTGCCCGAGTGGAACCGGGACCAGGGTCCGCACGAGGCCGGGACGAGGCACGGCAACCACAACGCCTGGCTCGCCAAGCACGGTGACGCCTACGACCTCGTCGCCCGCGTGGACACCGGCGGGATCCCGCGGCCGGGCTTTCTGGGCCGGACGACGGGCTACTTCCGCGACCCGGACATCGCCTTCGTCGTCGGCCCGCCGCTCCACGCGGGAGACGCACCCGCGGGCAAGGGGACGGCCCGCGGCCTTCTGCACGCGCTGGGCCAGCGGGCGGGCAACCGCTACGGTGCGCCCGTGCTGGCCGGCACCGCCCACGTCGTACGGGTCGCCGCCCTGCGCCAGGCCGGCGGTTTCCACGACTCCGTCACCGGCGACATCGCCACCGGCTTCGAGATCCACCGCCTGCGCAATCCCCTGACCGGAGAGCACTGGCGCTCCGTCCACACCCCGGACGCCCCCGCAGCCCGGACGGACGGGCTCGCCCGGCCGCCGCGCCGACCCCGGGGGACGTACGAGGCGCTGACGCGGCAGTACGCTACGGCGCTGTTCCGGGTGGAGCCAGGACGGGCCGCCGGCTACACACTGGCGCTGGTCCGCCGCCCCCTGGTGGCCGCGACCTGTCTGTTCGGCGTGCTCAGCTGTCTGCTGGCCTTCACCCAGGCCGACATGCGCGGCTGGGCGTACGCGGCCCTGGCGACCGCCCTCGCGCCTGCCGTGGTGCGCTCCTTCGCGCTGCTGCGCGGGCGCGGGGCGCGGGAGGCCCCTGCGCTCAGTGGTCCTGCGCGGCCAGCGCCATCCCGAGCGGGGTGCGCTCGTACAGCACCTGATGCCCGTACCGCCGCGAGGTGAGCAGGCCCGCCGCGCGCAGTGCCGACAGATGCGCGGACACGGAGGACGGGGCGAGCGAGAGCCGGTGCGCCAGGGCGCTCGTCCCTGCCGGTTCACCGAGGGCGCACAGCACATCGGCGCGGGCCCTGCCCAGCAGCCGGGCGAGCGCGTCCGGGGTCCGGTCACCGGACTCCGTCCACAGCCCGCCGATGCCGCGCGCGGGGTAGATCACGGCGGGCTGCCACGGAGGTTCGTAGCCCCCGACCACATCCGGCCAGACGAAGACACAGGGCATCAGGACCAGGCCCTGCCCGCCCAGGACCCGGCTGTGGTTCCCGCTGGTGCCGGCCACCGTCAGGGTCGAGTCCGCCCAGCGCAGCCGTGGGCTGATCTCGCCGAGCAGCCGCTCGAAGCCCACCTCGGCCAGGCGCCGCGAGTGGTAGGCGATGTCCGCCTCCAGCAGGGCGCGCAGCCGGGGCCAGTGCGGTGCGACCATCACCTCCCAGGCGCGCTCCAGCAGGTCGGCCAGTTCCTGGACCGCCCGGTCGGGCTCGGCCAGCATCCGCTGTCCCGCGGGGGAGCGGAGGCCGCCGGGGGTGTCGGCGAGCGCGAGCGCGATGTCGTCGCGGGCGGTCGCCGGATCCGTCGCGCGTACGACCTCGATCTCCTCGGCGAAGGTGGCGAGGGGACCGAGCGGCGGCGGACAGATGAAGTCCGGGTTGTGGCCGGGGTCCGGCATCAGCAGCCACAACGCGGTGAGGTCGAGTCCGGCGGCGCCCTCCCTGATCCGCCGTAGCCAGGGCAGGTGGTAGCCGTGCCGTGCGGGGCGGTGGAGCGTGCGTACGGCCTCCTGCGTCTCGAAGAGCGGGGAGAGCGCGAAGCGGCAGCGGAGCAGGTCGCTCTCGTCGAAGTGCAGATGGAAGGGCATGGGGGACGAGGCCAACTTTCGGGGTGAGCCGAAAGTCTACGGAGGGGCCCGCCTGTTCGGTCAAGCTGCGTCCATGCCGAGTGACACCACCGTCCCGGCGGGTACACCCCGCGAAGAGCCCGCCGCCGATGCGATGGCCACGATTCGGCGGATCCCGCCCCCGGAGCACGCCTCCTCGTCCGACCCGGGCTCAGCCCCGGGGGCGGGCCCCACGTCCGGCGGATACCGTGCGGTGTTCGCCGTACGGGAGTTCCGCGCGGTCTTCGCCGCGCATCTGCTCTCCCTGCTCGGGGTGACCGTCAGCGAGCTGGCCCTCACCCTGCTCGTCTACGACCTCACCGGCTCACCCCTGCTGTCCGCCCTCACCTTCGCGCTCGGCTTCCTCCCGTACATCGTCGGCGGCACACTCCTCGCCGGGGCTGCCGACCGCTACCCCGCCCGCCGTGTCCTCGTCACCTGCGACCTGATCTGCGCCGGCTGCGTCGCCGTGATGGTGTTCCCCGGCACCCCGGTCGGCTGGCTGCTGGCCCTGCGCTGTGCGGTGGCCGCGGTCGCCCCCGTCTTCACCGGGACACGGACGGCCGCCCTCACCGACATCCTCGGCGACGGCGACCTCTACGTACTCGGACGCTCGCTGCTGCGCCTGGTGTCCCAGAGCGCCATGCTCATCGGCTTCGGCGCGGGCGGGGTGCTGCTCACCGTGCTGTCCCCGCGCGGGGCGATCACGATCACCGTGGTGACGTTCCTCTGCTCGGCGACGCTGCTGCGCGTGGGCACCCTGGACCGCCCCGCCCGTGCGACGGGGGGCACCCGTGGCGCGCTGGTCCGGGAGTCGCTCGCCGGGACCAGGGCCGTACTCGGCGACCGCCGGATCCTGGGGCTGCTGCTGCTCTTCTGGGTGCCGGCCTTCTTCGTGGTCGCCCCCGAGGCGCTCGCGGCGCCGTACGCGGACGCGATCGGCGCCGGCCCCGCCGCGGTGGGGCTGCTGATGTGCGCGATGGCCGTCGGCCACATCGGCGCCGAGCTGTACGTCGGCACCGCGCTCGGCCCGCTCACCCGCTCCCGGATCGTGCTGCCGGTCGCCGCTCTCGGGCTGCTGCCCCTCCTGCTGTACGCGTTCCGCCCGGGGACGGCCCTGGCCGTCGGCGCCCTCCTGCTGGCCGGGGCGGGGGCGGCGTACGTCATCGGGCTCGACCAGTGGTTCGTCGAGGCGGTCCCCGAGCACCTGCGGGGGCGGGCCATGACCCTGCTCACCGCGGGACTGATGACGTTCCAGGGGATCGGTATGGCCCTCGCGGGGCTGGCCGCCGAGTTCGTTCCGGTGCACCAGGTCGTCGCGTACTCGGGAGTGCTCGGCACGGTCTGCACGCTTCTGCTCGTCGTGGAGGTGCATGGAACACGTGTCCGGTACCGAAGTGCGAGACGGTGCTGACCGTCATGTGACCAGTGGGTAAGGTCGTGCCGTGCCGAAGCCGCTCAGCCTCCCCTTCGATCCCATCGCCCGTGCCGAGGAACTCTGGCACCGGCGCTGGGGGCCGGTGCCCTCCATGGGCGCCATCACCTCGATCATGCGTGCGCAGCAGATCCTGCTCGCCGAGGTGGACGCGGTGGTGAAACCGTACGGGCTGACGTTCGCCCGCTACGAGGCGCTGGTCCTGCTGACCTTCTCGCAGGCCGGCGAGCTGCCGATGTCCAAGATCGGCGAGCGTCTGATGGTGCACCCCACCTCCGTGACGAACACCGTCGACCGGCTGGTGCGCTCGGGGCTCGTCGACAAGCGACCCAACCCCAACGACGGCCGCGGAACCCTCGCCTCCATCACGGACAAGGGCCGTGAGGTCGTCGAGGCGGCCAGCCAGGACCTGATGGCGATGGACTTCGGGCTCGGGGCGTACGACGCCGAGGAGTGCGCCGAGATCTTCGCGATGCTGCGCCCGCTGCGGGTGGCCGCCCAGGACTTCGACGACGCCTGAGGGCTGTCCCGTGGGGGGAGCGGGGCGCCGCAAGATCGCCCAGGTCGTCCGGTTACGCTCGATGCCATGAAACGCAGTGTGCTGACCCGCTACCGGGTGATGGCCTATGTCACCGCCGTGATGCTGTTGATCCTGTGTGTCTCCATGGTCTTCAAGTACGGCTTCGACACCGGTGAGGGTGTGACGCTCGTCGTCTCGCAGATCCACGGTGTCCTCTACATCATCTATCTGATCTTCGCCTTCGACCTCGGTTCCAAGGCGAAGTGGCCGGTCGGCAAGCTGCTCTGGGTGCTGATCTCCGGCACGATCCCGACCGCCGCGTTCTTCGTCGAGCGCAAGGTGGTCCAGGAGGTCGAGCCGCTGATCACCGACGGCTCCCCGCAGACCGTCAAGGCCTGATCCAGGCAGTACCCGACCGCCCCGCGTGAAGCGCAGGGCGGTTTGCCGTCGACATTTACTAGGACGTCCTAGTAAATTTGAAGCATGGATGCTCATGCGATCGAGGAAGGCCGCCGCCGCTGGCAGGCCCGTTACGACAAGGCCCGCAAGCGTGACGCGGACTTCACCACGCTCTCCGGTGACCCGGTGGAGCCCGTGTACGGGCCCCGGCCGGGCGACACGTACGAGGGCTTCGAACGGATCGGCTGGCCGGGCGAGTACCCCTTCACCCGGGGACTCCACCCCACCGGCTACCGGGGCCGCAGCTGGACCATCCGACAGTTCGCCGGCTTCGGCAACGCCCAGCAGACCAACGAGCGGTACAAGACCATCCTGGCCAACGGCGGGGGCGGGCTCAGCGTCGCCTTCGACATGCCGACCCTGATGGGCCGCGACTCCGACGACCCGCGCTCGCTCGGCGAGGTCGGCCACTGCGGCGTCGCCATCGACTCCGCCGCCGACATGGAGGTGCTGTTCCAGGACATCCCGCTGGGCGACGTCACCACCTCGATGACGATCAGCGGGCCCGCCGTCCCCGTCTTCTGCATGTACCTGGTCGCCGCCGAGCGCCAGGGCATCGATCCGGGTGTGCTCAACGGCACGCTCCAGACCGACATCTTCAAGGAGTACATCGCACAGAAGGAGTGGCTCTTCCAGCCAGAGCCCCATCTGCGCCTCATCGGCGACCTGATGGAGCACTGCGCGCGCGACATCCCCGCGTACAAGCCGCTGTCGGTCTCCGGCTACCACATCCGAGAGGCCGGGGCCACGGCCGCGCAGGAGCTCGCCTACACCCTCGCCGACGGCTTCGGATACGTGGAGCTCGGGCTCTCCCGAGGCATGGACGTCGACACCTTCGCCCCCGGGCTCTCCTTCTTCTTCGACGCGCACCTCGACTTCTTCGAGGAGATCGCCAAATTCCGTGCCGCCCGCCGGATCTGGGCGCGCTGGATGAAGGAGACGTACGGCGCGAAGACCGACAAGGCCCAGTGGCTCCGCTTCCACACCCAGACCGCCGGTGTCTCGCTCACCGCCCAGCAGCCGTACAACAACGTCGTACGCACCGCCGTGGAGGCGCTGTCCGCCGTACTCGGAGGCACCAACTCCCTGCACACCAACGCCCTGGACGAGACCCTCGCCCTGCCGTCCGAGCAGGCCGCCGAGATCGCGCTGCGCACCCAGCAGGTGCTCATGGAGGAGACCGGCGTCGCCAACGTCGCGGACCCGCTGGGCGGTTCGTGGTACGTCGAGCAGCTCACCGACCGCATCGAGGCCGACGCCGAGAAGATCTTCGAGCAGATCAGGGAGCGCGGCACCCGGGCGCACGCGGACGGCAGGCACCCCATCGGGCCCATGACCTCCGGCATCCTGCGCGGCATCGAGGACGGCTGGTTCACCGGTGAGACGGCTGAATCCGCCTTCCGCTACCAGCAGTCGCTGGAGAAGGGCGAGAAGCGGGTCGTCGGCGTCAACGTCCACCACGGGTCGGTCACCGGCGACCTGGAGATCCTGCGGGTCAGTCACGAGGTCGAGCGCGATCAGGTGCGTGAGCTCACCGGCCGTAAGACGGGCCGCGAGGACGCGAAGGTGCAGGGCGCGCTGGACGCGATGCTGGCCGCCGCGCGCGACGGCTCGAACATGATCGGGCCGATGCTGGAGGCCGTACGGGCGGAGGCGACGCTCGGCGAGATCTGCGGGGTGCTGCGCGACGAGTGGGGCGTCTACACGGAGCCGCCGGGCTTCTGAGGCTGCTCCTCCTGGGCGGAGGCCGCTCCCAGGCCCAGGAGCAGCAGCAGGGTGAAGCGCCTGGCCCAGTCGGTGTCGACGGGCTCGGCGCTCACCAGCGCGCGGTGCACCACCGCGCCGGCGATCACGTCGAAGACCAGGTCCGCGGTGCGGGCCGCCATCACCGCGTCAGGCTCGGCGGGCAGTTCGCCGCGCTCCTGCGCACGCTCGCGCCCCTGGAGCACGAGGCGCTTCTGGCGGGCCACGATGGAGTCGCGTATCCGGTCCCGCAGGGCCTCGTCCCGCGTCGACTCGGCGACCACGGCCATCAGCGCCGTCTTGGTCTCGGGGCGCTCCAGCAGGGCCGCGAACTGGAGGACCACGGCCTCCACATCGGCCGAGAGGCTGCCGAGGTCGGGCAGTTCGAGCTCGTCGAAGAGGACGGCGACCGCGTCCACCACCAGCTCGTTCTTGCCGGCCCAGCGGCGGTAGAGCGTCGTCTTGGCGACCCCCGCGCGCGTCGCCACATCGCCCATCGTCAGCTTCGACCAGCCGAGGTCGACCAGCGAGGCACGGGTCGCCTCTAGGATCGCGGCATCCGCTTCGGCACTGCGGGGACGTCCGGACCGGGAGGGTTCGGTGTGGCTGCGGCTCAGCATGCGGCGACCATACCGGCCGGTAAGTAGTGCTGACCGGCCCTGGAGCTCGTGAGACAGATCACCGCGCACTCTTGCATCGCAGGGGGTCCTGGCAGTTACGCTACGGGTCGTAGCGTAAGGAGCGACGGATCTTCCGTCGTCCACGCCACACTGATCGACAGCCACAGGCGCCGGGTGGGGATCCGGTGCCGATCTCGGGGTTTTTCAGGGCCCCTGGGCCGTTTCCGTCCACCCGCCGCGCACACCGGCGTGGCTGTGGGCGGAAGCGGTTCGCGGATCGCTTTCCGGAACAGTGCGCGCAGGGGGGAGGATGTACGTATGCAGCCTAGGAACATGTCCATGAGCGGCGTCGTCGACCTCGCCGCTGTGAAGGCGGCCGGCGACGCCAAGGCGAAGGCGGAGCAGGCCCGCGCGGAGTCCGCCCGACAGGGGGGAAGCGGTGCCGTGGCACCCGCCTCCCTGGTGATCGACGTCGATGAGGCCGGCTTCGAGGCCGAGGTCCTCCAGCGCTCCTCCGAAGTCCCCGTCGTGATCGACTTCTGGGCCGAGTGGTGCGAGCCGTGCAAGCAGCTCAGCCCGCTCCTCGAGCGCCTCGCCGCCGAGTACAACGGCCGTTTCGTCCTGGCCAAGGTCGATGTCGACGCCAACCAGATGCTGATGCAGCAGTTCGGGGTCCAGGGCATCCCCGCCGTCTTCGCCGTGGTGGCGGGACAGGCGCTTCCGCTCTTCCAGGGCGCGGCCCCCGAGAGCCAGATCCGCCAGACGCTGGACCAGCTGATCCAGGTCGGTGAGGAGCGGTTCGGCCTCACCGGGATCGTCGTCGACCCCGAGGCAGGGGCCGAAGGCGCGGAGAGCGCCCCCGCCGAGGTGCCCGCCGGGCCCTACGACGCGCAGCTCGAAGCCGCCGCCCAGGCGCTCGACGCCAACGACTTCGATGGTGCCGTCAAGGCGTACAAGCGCGTCCTGGCCGACGACCCGCTGAACACCGAGGCGAAGCTGGGCCTCGCCCAGGCCGAACTGCTGGGCCGTGTCTCCGGCCTGGACCCGCAGCAGGTCCGCAAGGACGCGGCGGAGAAGCCGGCCGATCCCGCGGCGCAGCTGGCGGCCGCGGACCTGGACCTCGTGGGCGGCCATGTGGAGGATGCCTTCGGCCGGCTCGTCGAGACCGTCCGCCGTAACTTCGGCGACGACCGCGACACCGTCCGGGTGCGGCTCCTGGAGCTCTTCGAGGTGATCGGCCCCGACGATCCACGGGTCGCCGCCGCCCGGACCGCCCTGGCGCGTGTGTTGTTCTTTTGTCACACCCCCCCGGGTGGCCCCCATCGGGCCCCACGGCCGTTTTCGCGGGCGAACGCCGGGAAACACCTCCGCTTTACCAAAACTTGATAAAAGTACGCGCTGTTACTCGCAGTAAATCGTCTACGGAGGTCTGTCCGGTTTCGGGCTGTAATCCCGCCGTTCGCACGTCCCGTCGAGGCCACCCTGTGTGGCCGCGCGGTGCCCGCCTGTCGCATCCTGGTTATCGTGTCGTTACTAGCCGGTAACGACCCCCCTTGTGTCACGGCCGCGAATGCACCACGATCGGCCACGCTCGGTCCAATACCCGCCAGCCCGACGGCCAGTCGGCGCAGGTGGGCTTCTTGGGTCCCCACCGGGTGGTCGGCGGCAGTGGCGCCGATCGCGGACAGGGGGGTTCCTGCCCTGGCAGGGCCTGTCCGAACCGGTCGCGCAGACGCGCGGCCAGTGGTTGTCGCTCGGGGGTGATCGCCGGTGATTCGGATGCGGTACGCGCCTCCGGTCAGGGCGCTCTCCTTCCCGAGGACGTAGCACTTCTCCCATCCCAGGACGGGCACCATGCCCGTACCGGAGATGTACGTCCGAGAAGGAGGAAATTTATGAGTTCGCAGGTTCGCGGTGGTACCAGATGGAAGCGTTTCGCTCTGGTCATGGTGCCGAGCGTCGTCGCGACCGCCGCAGTCGGCGTCGGCCTCGCGCAGGGTGCGCTCGCCGCGTCGTTCAGCGTCTCCGGCCAGAGCTTCAAGGTCAGCACCGACAAGCTCGTCGGTAAGGACTTCGTCCAGTACGGCAGCGTCGCTGTCGGCAAGGACCTCAAGGGCAAGGACGCGGCGCACCCGGTCGCCGTCTCCGGCTTCAGCAGCGCGACGATCACCAACATGTGCCAGTCGGTGGTCACGCCTGACCTTCCCTTCGGTCTCGGCAGCGTCAGCCTGGAGCTGAAGGCCGGTACCGACCCGAAGAAGCCCGTCGAGGCGACGAACCTGTACCTCGACGTCGCTCAGCTCGACGCGGACGCGTACTTCGAGAACATCGACATCGGCGTCGCCGCCGGTTCGATGGGGAAGCCCGGCATCCAGTCCGGTACCGAGAAGTCCGTCAACCCGAACGGCTTCTCGCAGCGTGCCGACACGGCCACGCTGTCCAACGTGGAGCAGACGGCGTGGGCCACCACGGCCGGCACCTTCAAGCTCAGCAACCTGAGCCTGAAGCTGCACAAGGGCGTCAAGGAGTGCTTCTAGTACTCGCCCGGGTGGCCGGAGCCTCGTGAGGCCTCCGGCTGCCCACCCCTTCTCTTCTCACAGCAGTACCGGTTCCAGGGAGCTGTTTTCCATGAGCCCCGAGTCCACAGGGCAGAACGAGCACTACCTCACCGTCTACCGGCGGGGATTCCGCACCTGGCGGGGTAACCGGCCGTTCTGGGCGGGACTGTTCACCATTTTGGGTGGTCTACCCATCGCGTACTTCCCGTACGCCAACATGCACCTCGGCAACATGACGATCGCGATGTCCACCACCGCGGGTGCGGGGTCGCTGATCATCGGGGTCCTGCTCATCACGCTGGGCCTGACGATGTGGTTCCACCACATCGTGCGGGTGTTCGCCGGTATCGCCGCGATCCTGCTCGCGCTCATCTCCATCCCCGTCGCCAACATAGGCGGCTTCATCGTCGGCTTCCTGTTCTCCCTCCTCGGTGGAGCACTCTCGGTCTCCTGGGCTCCGGCCGAGGCGACAGCGGCACCGGCCCCGGAGGGTGCTGAGGCCCAGCGGACGGCTGACGACGCCGCCGAGGTGCCTGAGCCCCGTCGGGAGTCCCAGGACACGGCTGAGGCCCCGCGAAGGCCTCTGCTGTTCAAGGCGGCGGTGGAGGCCGACGGTGGGAGGCATCGTGCCGGGTGACGACGGGCAGATGAACGACCTCGGCCCGGAGGACATTCCAGGGCGAGGCGGGCGCCGTCACGCGGCGCCCAGGAAGTCACTCCTGACGAAGCTGCACATGCCCGCGGGCAAGAAGGCGTTCGCGCTCGCCGCGATGCCGACGGCCGTCTTCGTGGGTATGGGGCTCACCCCCAAGCTGGCCATGGCCGACGACAACTCGGACATCCCCTTCGCGCCCGGGCCCTGTGTGACCCGCTCCGACGAGCCGTCCGAGTCGCAGGATCCGACCCCGAGCGCCACGGCGTCCGAGGACGGCAAGGCCGACAAGGGCGGCAAGGACGACAAGGGTGACAAGGGGAAGGACGACGGGGCTACGACCCCGAAGCCCTCCGCGAGTGCGAGTGCCTCCGACGCGGACAAGTCCACGGAGTCCTCCACGGAGTCCTCCCAGGAGTCCTCTGACGACAAGGCCGCCTCGTCGGCGACCCCCACGCCCACCGAGTCGAAGAACCCCCTCGACCCGCTGGGTGTCGGCGACGCGCTCAAGGACCTCCTGGGCGGCGGCAAGGACAAGGACAAGGAGACGGCCGAGCCGTCCCCCAGTGCCAGTGCCACCACCGAGTCCCCGAAGCCGTCGGAGAGCGCCACCACCAAGCCCGCGAAGAAGGCCACGGACGCGGTGAAGGGCACGGTCGACAAGACCACCGACGCCATCCGTGACGCCGCGGGGAAGGCGGGCGAGGACGTCGAGGAGCTCGACGACGACGTCAAGGGCCTCGACCCCGTGAAGGACGAGGACATCCCGGACGGCGCCAAGGAGCGCTTCCCCTGCCCGACCGCCGACCCCGAGGCGCTCGCCGCGGCCGACCTGGAGCAGGGCGTCCCGCTGCTCCCGGACGACCCGTGGACGCTGGAGACGTCGAAGCTCACGCTCACCGGGCTCGACTACGCGGGCATCGTCGAGGTGAAGACGTACAACGGCACGGTCAAGAAGGTGCTGAAGTTCACCGCCGACACCGTCGACATCAAGGACCTTCACCAGCTGACGAAGGGGCCGGCCGGCTCCACCGGCCACGTCAAGGCGGAGGAGGGCTCCACCTCCACGATCCGCAACGGCACGGTGACGATGTACACGGAAGAGCTGAAGGGCAACCTCTTCGGCCTCATCCCCGTCACCTTCAGCCCGGAGACCCCGCCGCCGCTGAATGTGCCCTTCGCCTTCTTCACCAACGCCACGGTGAAGCAGGCAGGCCAGTTCGGCGGCTCGCTCAAGGTCCCCGGACTGCAGAACTACTTCACCGGCGGCAACAGCTAGGAGCCGTCAGGGAGCCGCACAAGGACTGTGGCCCGGGGCCCCCCGGGGGGGGGGGGGGGGGGCGGCGGCGTGTGGGGGGGGGCGGGCGCGCGAGGGGGGGGTGGGCCCGGGGGGAAGCACAGGCA